>USBX01000050.1 GCA_900552995.1 uncultured Collinsella sp. | reverse complement strand
TCTACACGAGCCTTATCGTCGGCAGCGTCAGATGTGTATAAGAGACAGGTGGTGATTTCCCAACCGCAGAACAACCACTCCAGGTTGTCACTCGTCACGATAACAAACATGGCCGAGAGGAACAGGAACATGAGCGCCAGGAACTGCGGACGACGGTCGGGCGCGGTCTGCCCGCGCAGCGCGGCCTCGTGCTCGTCATGGGCCTGGAAGTCCTTCATGTAGCCCAGGGCGTAGATGCAGATCAGGCTGCCGACAATGCCAACGGCGAGGACCATGATCACGCTCATGTAATCCAGGTAGAGCGGCGCCGCCGTGACGGCTTCGGCCGCGGGCAGTGTCATGGCCGCAAAGGCGAGCGAGCCCACCAGCTGGACTATGCCGAGCACCGTGGTGAGCGCGTTCCTATATTTGAACGCGTTGTACAGGATGACGACGCACAGGATGACATCGATAGCGGAGCTGATGATCGAGAGCACATGCGAGGTGCCGGGGGCAACCTCAAAGCTCTGCGAACCCGTACCAAAAAACATGACGGCGACTACAACTGTCACCGCCATAATAATGCCGGAGCCTATGAGCCCCACCGCATCGCGGGCGCGGTCACCGCGCGCGAGCAGCATGCCCAGCGCCGGTACCAGCGGAAACAGGGTAAGGAAATACAGTAGCGTCATACCATCACTCCCCCATGCAAAAACGCTGCAATTGTTTAACGTTATAGCTCAGTTGAGGAGTAGCGGCGGCGGGTTTTCGGTCAACTGGGGAGTTTTAGGCGTACGGGGTAACGAGTCTGTCCGCTTTGGAGCAGAGAGGCGGCAAGAAAAATGCGCCCCTGTGGGCGCACCATCCCGTTTGCTATTCCGCCTTTTTAACGCGCGGCTTGCGACCGCGCGGCTTATCGACCAGTGCGGACTCACCGCTCTCGCGGTACTGACGGCACCAAGCCTTGACCGAAGACTCGCTGGGAATCTTGTGCTTGATCATGGCCTCGCGAACCGTCAAGCCGTTTTCCAGACGGTCCTTAACCACAGCGAGCTTTACGTCGTACGAATAGGTGTGATGATGCGAACCGGCATTGAGAACGGCGTCGGCACCGCCCACGGCATACGCGCGGGCCCACTGACGAGCCGTGGCCTGGGGAATGCCAAGCTCCGCGGCGAGAGCGCGATGACCGACCCCCTCTTGGAGGATCTCGACGGCGCGCTGCCTAACCTCGGGCGCATGCGTGCGAGTCCTAGTTGCTTCCGACATACCTGCCACTTCTTAGCCTTAACCGTTAATCTGCTTTCTTACGTGCAAGTTAGATAGTAGCATTTTACTGTTTGCTCAAAGCAGTTAATTAAAATAGACGCGGCGTTATCTGGGCATTTGGCACCAATTTACGACATTTCTTTATCGATTATTTACGCTGGTAGCTGACTCGCAGCTAATCGTCATTCGCCTGTCAACAAAATTGGCATCTCTTTATGTCCTTTGGCATAGAGGATATAGTTATTAACCCCTCCCCCAATATTTTTGAGTGATCTGCAAGGCAGTAGACGTCCTCACTCCTCATGATTACCGCGCATTGCCATTCATCGGAGCAAAACAAAAAGGGCGGGACCTGCTGCGCTTGCAGGCCCCGCACCGGTTGACACCCGACGGGACACAGCCGGGCGAGGCGGATCCGTGCTACCGCCCCGCCCGGCCGCGATGTTCAACTACAGCTCGTTGGCCGCGTGATATGCCGTGCGGATGGCGCTCGCAATGTCGGCGGTGCGCTCGCCCGAGCAGTCTCCCACGCAGGTCACGGGCACCGTCACGCCATCCAGGTCAAACGCGTTGGCCTTGGAGCCCACGGCCATCACCACGTAATCGCAGGCGATCTTCACCGGCTCCTCGGCGCCGTCCTCGGTGGTGCGAATGGCCTCCACGCCCTCGTCGGTAATGGCGGTCAGGCGGGTCTTCACGTGCTGCTCCACGTTGTGCTCGGCAAAGTCGCTCATAATCAGCGGCAGAATGGTCTCGGACTCGCCCGCGGCAATCTTGTCGAGCATCTCCACGATCGCCACCTCGCAGCCGTGCTGCAGCAGGTACTCGGCAGTCTCGGTGCCCACCAGGCCACCGCCAATGACGGCGACGCGGCCGCTGAGCTCCACCTTGCCGGCCAGCACGTCCCAGCTCGAGACGACCTTCTCCGAATCGGCACCCGGAACGGGGATGACCACGTCGTGTGCGCCCACGGCCACAATCGCAGCGTCGGCGGCGTTGAGGTCCTCAGCGGTAGCGGCATGGTTGAGCTCGACCTTCACGCCCAGGCCGGGCAGAATCTTCTCGTAGTACTCGACCGAGCGCATGATCTCGTCCTTGCGCGGAGGCGCGGCCGCCAGCACAATCTGGCCGCCCAGATGATCGCTCGCCTCGTAGACGGTCACGTCGTAGCCGCGCTTGGCCGCCACGCGCGCGGCCTCCAGACCGGCGATGCCGCCGCCCACCACGGCGATCTTCTTGTCGCCCTCGCCCGGCTTAATGGCGATGGTTGCCTCATCGCCGTTCTCGGCATTGAGCACGCACGAGATGTACTTGCGGTTTTGAATCGCATCGACGCAGCCCTTGTTGCAGTTGAGGCACTCGCGGATGGGCTCACCCGTGGCGGCCTTCAGCGCAATGTCGGGGTCGCACATGAGCGAGCGGCCATAGGCGATGATGTCGGCGGCGCCGTCTTCCAGAATCTTCTCGCCGGCCTCAACCGAGACAACGCGGCCGACGGTTGCCACCGGCACGGAGACCAGGGCCTTGACGCGCTCGGCCACGGGCAGCGTCCAGTTGTAGGGCATGGCGCCCATGGGCGGAATGGTGTCGCCCATGTTGCCGGTGTGGTTTGCCTGCGCGACCTGGATCATATCGATGCCCGCGCCTTCGAGCAGCTTGGCGAACTCGCAGGCTTCGTCGGGCTGCAGGCCGCCCTTGCCACGCGGCGTGCCGTCGGGGTTCTCCATGATCACGGGGAGCTTGTACTCCACCATCAGCTGCGGTGCGGCTTCCTTAATGGCGGCGACGACCTCGAGCGCGTAGCGGACGCGGTTCTCGAACGAGCCGCCGTACTCGTCGGTGCGCTGGTTGAGGATGGCCGAGCACAGCGAACCCACCAGACGGTCACCGTGGACCTCGATGGCGTCGATGCCAGCCTGCTGCGCGCGGGCGGCCGAGGCAGCGATGGCCTCCTTGATCTGGGTGAGCTGCTCTACGCTCGCCTCGTTCACAAAGTGCTGCATGTCGTGATGCAGCTTGGCGTAGGCCTGGTTGCGGATCTCGTTGGACTCGGCCATCTTGGCGGCAAAGGTCTCCTCGTCGCCGGCGGCTTTGGCCTCCTGTGCGGCCTTGGCGGCAGCCATGGAACCCATGACCATGCGGCCGACACCGGGCACGTCGTACTCGGGGTGGAACAGCTGCAGCGCGACCTTGGCGCCGTGTTTGTGAACGGTGTCGGCCAGCGCCTTAAACGTGGGGATCTGGGCGTCGGTCGCCAGCTTGGGCGTGGGGCTCGCGGTCATAACGGGAGCGACGTCGCCGATGACGATGTAGCTCACGCCGCCACGGGCCAGGCGCTCGTAAAAAGCCAGGCTGCGCTCGCCAATGGAACCGTCGCGCTCCTCGTAGCCGGTGGTCAACGGCGGGAACATAATGCGGTTCTTGAGCTCAAGGGGGCCAACCGTAATGGGCTGGAGCAGCTTGGATGCAGGTGTGGTCATGGACATTCCTCTCTTGTAGGCGCGGCGGCGATGATGCCGCGTAGTTATCTAGAGGATATGGCATGGGAATACAGCAGCGCAACGGAAATCGGCGGACAGCAGGTAGCGGCAGGTGGATGGGGATGGGCGGGGCGGCCCGTCGGTTTATCTCAATCTGTAACAGTTACGCGACAAAACCGGGTCTTACTGTTACAGATCGAGACATTCTCCAACAACAGAGCCGCCCCGTTCGAGGAAACGACCGCCACACTCACCTTTTTAAACAACCTAATACTGCACAGCCTGCGATAATAATTTGGTCACGCGTCGACTACGGCGAAGACGCGGCAGAAGGGACACCCATGCAACCGAGTACCACCGATACGTCTACCGCAAAGCAAGCGCTGCTCGAGGCGCTCTTGAGCGACGCGGGGCTCAAGAGCCTCACGCAAACAGCCTCTGCCGCTATGGACAACCCGGTGCTCGTCGTCGATCCCGTGTACCGCTATGCCGCCCGCGGCGGCTTTGAGCTCGACGATGCCGACAACTCCCCCTTTGCAGCCATCACCCGCGCCGAGCTCTCCGAAGGTGACATGCTGCAGGACGAAGCCGTGCGATACATCATCAAATGCGGCTTAGACGAGGAGATTGCCCGCTCGACAGGCTCGCTTACACGCTATAACGACATGTTCCGCCTCAACACCATGACCGATGCGATCAAGGTGCACGGCACGTGTCTGGGCCGGGCGATGATGATCGAACGCAATCACGCCTTTGGCGATAGCGATCGCGAAGTCTTTGAGTTCTTTGTCCGACTGCTCGCGCAAGAACTGCAGAAAGGCGGCTTTCTTTCGTTGGGCGGCCCGCAACAGGGGCCATATTTTCTCTCGCGCCTCCTGGACGACGAAATCCCCAACCCCATCACCTGCACACGCAAAATGCAGCTCGTCGGCTTTGCGCCGCTTCCCGCCCTCTACGTTGTATGCCTGCTCAAAAAAGATTCCCAGCTCGAGGCGCGCGAGGCGGAGAGCATCCGAGGACAATTGCAGCCGCTACTGCACCATAGCCTTATCACCATGTACGAAGGTGAGCTCGTGGCGCTGGTAAGCCGTCCGCCCTCCACGCAGCTACCCGCCAACGACGAGGCGATCCTTGCCCGCGTTGCTGCCACGAACAATTTGCTCATTGGCATCAGCAACGAGTTTTCCCAGGCAACCGATGTGCGTTCGCACCTCAATCAGGCACGCGCCGCCATTCGATACGGCTCGACCTTTACCAAAATCCTCGAAGACACCCATGTGTATCGCTATTGCGAATACACCTACATGGAAATGCTCGACATCTGCAACGACCACATCAACCTTATAAACTACTGCCATCCGGCAATCTGGGCACTTTGGAAGCATGACCAGTCGCACGATTCCGAGCTGGTCGAGACGCTCTTTGCCTTTATGCAGCACAGCTGTAACACGGCGCGCACCGCCGCGATCTTGTCGCTTCACAAAAACACGCTGCTCTATCGCATTAACCGCATAAAGGAAATCACCGGTAACGACTTGGCATCGGGAGAGGACCTCTTTTTGTTCCACCTTTCGATTCGTACCCTAATCTACCTTGGCTTTCTTGAGCCGAGGATTAAGCCCCGCACCAGCGCCGACCTGCACTGCCGCAAGTAGGCCGGGCGGGGCTTGGGCAAAACTAGTCGCGCTTAATCTCCAGCGTGGGGAACGTCATCTTGGCGTACTTTTCCATGAGCGGCTTTACTTCGTCCATATGGGCGAAGAACTCGTCGCGGGTCTTGTTGATCTCGTTGAGGTGCTCGGCGCGCGCATGGTCGTCATTGCGGTCGCGAATCAGGCCGTTCTCGGCAATCTTGAGCTTGGGACGCCCGGTGCGCTCGTCGGTCACGATATCGCCGCCTGCGCCACAGACCGCACACTCCCACGGAAACTCGACACCGTCCCAATGCTTGTCGCCGGGGTACACCAGGGAGCTGTGGCAGTTGGGACACACGCCGTCATCCGGATCGCCCAGCCAGCAGCGCTCGTCAACAGGCGTGCGAATGGCCTTGACGATGTTCTCGCCCATCTTGTGGGCGCGGGCGATCTGTCCGCCCCACTCCACGTCGTCTCCCCACACAAAGGCATTGCCCGGGCGGCCGTCGCGCTGCGCCATATAGCGATCGACGACAGTCATCGACATGGTAAACATAGTCGCCTGCAGGCTCTCCAGTGCCAGGGACTGCCAATCGTGCATGGAGCCGCCGACGGAGATGAGGCCGGCAACGGTATGCGGATTCTCCTTCACGGCACCGATGGCAAGCAAGAACGAAAGCTCGTATGCCAAGAAGCGCTGGGCAAAGCGAGTGTACACCGAGCTGGGCGTAAGGTCGTAGGTCGGAACCGAGAAGATCACGCCCTGGCAGGTCTGCAGTTCGCGAATAATCGCATCTACATCGTCTTTGTTTTTAAGGACGCAGCCGTGATATTCCTTTTGCAGGCCGGCGCCCATCTTTCCCATCTGCATGGTGCAGCCCTCGCAACCGGTGCAGGGCAAGATGTTATAGTCGAACAAATTGATCAGCTCGACCTCGCCGCCAGCCTCGCGCACCGCGCAAAGGGCCTCTTTGGCCAAAGCCTCGCCGTTGCCACCGTGCCTGCCGGCACAAATCGCCATCACTTTAAACGACATGGTCGCTCCTCTCCAGAGCATTTTGGACACGGATTCTGCCCGTGTGTACTTCGCAAAAAGCGTACGGCAGACGCAAAACATGCGCACCGTCCAGGCAACCAAGGCCCGCTCGGTATTTGCGGAATACCTCGTGCAGATAAACAAAGGCCCCTCCCGCATGCCTACAAGGGACAAAACGGAAGGGGTCGGCGCTCTTATTTGCGCTTAAAGGCTGTCTCTTATACACATCTGACGCTGCCGACGATAAGGCTCGTGGAGATCTCGGT
>USBX01000049.1 GCA_900552995.1 uncultured Collinsella sp. | reverse complement strand
ATCTACACGAGCCTTATCGTCGGCAGCGTCAGATGTGTATAAGAGACAGGCGCAATGGTCGCGCTGGCGCTGTCCAGCACCGTGCGGTCGCCGTATGCATAGCTCACGCCCGCGAGCTCGATATCGCCGCGACCGTCAAGCTCAACATCGCCGCGCTCGGGCTCGGGCGTATCCAAAATGCCAAACATGCGGCGCGAGGCGGCCATGCCGTTCATGGCCGTGTGAAACAGCGATCCCAGGCGGCGCATGGGCAAAAAGAACTCCTGTGACAGAAAGACGATGAGGAAGGCAGCCTCAAAGCCGATCTTGCCCGTGGCGAGCTGCAGCGCGGCTACGATAATGCCGAGCGCGGCGCCCATATAGACGACCAGGTCCATAACGCAAATGGAGCGCAGTTGCATCACCAGCAGGCGCATGGTCGCTGTGCGGAAACGCTCGGACTCGGCGTTGATGCGCTCGTGCCAGCTGCGATCGGCCTGGTAGACCTTAAGGGTGGTGAGACCCTGCACGGCCTCCAGGAACATGCCGCCCAGGTCGACGTAGCTGCCCCAGTACTCGGAACCAATCTTTTTGGCGTTGCGCATGACCATCATGATGGAGACGGGAATGACCGGAACGCAGGCGAGCAGCAGCGCGGCGGGAAGACCCGCCTGGCCCACGAGCAGTACAAACAGCGTGATGGGTGCCAAGCCGGCAAAGAAGAGCTGCGGCAGGTAACCGCCAAAGTACACCTGGAGTTGCGTGGCGCCCTCGACGCTGGTCTGGACGGCCTCGGCGGTGGGGACGATCTCGGTGTAGGAGGGGCCGAGTGCGGTGAGCTTATCGTAGACGAGCGAGCGCACGCGGCGGACGGCCTCGAACGCGGCCTTGTCGCCGGAACGCTGCGCCAGATAGATGGCGGCGGCGCGCACAATGATGGCGGCGGCGAGCGGCAGGGCGGCTTGTGTGAGCGCGTCGACGGCGAGCGCGGCGGAAAGGCCGTCCGTGACGATGCCGCCCAAGATGCGCGCAAGCACCCACATCACCGTGATGTTTGCCATCAGCGCGATCCACTTAAACAGGACGCTTGCCATAATGTAGGGCGTTGCCTGTGGAACCAGGGAGAAGAGCCGCTTCTCGAACATGAAATCTCCTATGCCGTAACGGTGCCGGGCGGGGTTCTCGGCAGCCGCTTAGTTAGCCAAATGCAACTAGAGTAACATCGTGCAGCGGGTAAGTATGCCGAGGGTTATTTTTTGGCCGATGAACTGCGTAGAAAGTTCAAAATTGTTGAGTGCGGCGAACTTTGTGGTGGACGGAGTGCGGGTGCAATTCTGATCGTGTGCGGCCCCGCTCCAAAACGTGTACGTCAGCCTCCAAAACCGATAAAAAATGACATGTTTGGAGACTGACGTACACGTTTGGATGGGGACGAGGGCGGCGACGGATGAAAGTCACGCCTGTGCCACGTCCGATGTGCTAGCGTTTGGGTGAATAAAACGAGCCCGTGCGGAAAGGATCCGGACCGTATGCAACGTGGAAGTACATCTCCGCTGTCCCGCGAGACCGATGCGCCCGAGACCATCGTCAAGCTGGAGTGCGACATCGATGATGCGTCGCCCGAGGTACTCGCCTATGCCGCCGACCGCCTGCGCGAGGCAGGCGCCCGCGAGGTGCACTGGCTGCCCCTCTACTGCAAAAAAGGCCGCCCCGGCTGGCAGCTGCAGGTGATCTGCTCGCATGAGGATATCGAACGCCTGCAGACGATTATCTTTTTGGAAACCACGACCAACGGTATCCGGCGCCAAGTCATGGAGCGCGTCTGCCTGCCGCGCCGCTTTGAGCAGGTGGCGACGCCTTGGGGCGAGGTAGCCGTCAAGGTGGCCACCCTGCCCGACGGCAGTGAGCGTGCGGCGCCCGAGTACGAGGACTGCGCCCGTCTCGCCCGCGTGCACAACGTGCCGCTCCAGCGCGTGATGCAGGCGGCACAAGCGCGGCGCTGCGATTTGAATAGCGCGGCCAGTGGCACGCCACGCCCAGCCCCATCAACCCCACCCGAAAGGACCACCATGAAATACCTCATCGCCTCCGACATTCACGGCTCGGCATACTGGACAGAGCGCCTGTGCGCCGCCATCGAATCCGAGCAGCCCGGCCGCATCGTGCTGCTGGGCGACCTGCTCTACCACGGCCCGCGTAACGACCTGCCGCGCGATTACGCCCCCAAGCGCGTGATTCCGCTGCTCAACGCCCTGGCCGACCGCATCATCGCGGTGCGCGGCAACTGCGACGCCGAGGTCGACCAGATGGTGCTCGACTTTCCCGTCATGGCCGACTACGCCACCCTGTTTGACGAGACCGGCCGCGAGCTGTTCCTGACGCACGGCCACGTCTTTGGCGCCGGCATGCACAACAGCGTCGACCACGCGCCCGCGCTGCCCGAGGGCTCCGCGCTCGTCTACGGCCATACGCACATCAAGGTCAACGAAGCGAGCGAGACGCACCCGGGCCTGTGGCTCTTCAATCCCGGCAGCGTGAGCATTCCCAAAGACGGCACGCACGGCTACGGTATCTACGAGGACGGTGCGTTCCGTCACGTGATCATGGAGGAGGACTAACCATGGCCGAGCATATGGCTCAGCAAAATGCCGAGGGTTCGCGCGACCTGTCCACGCTGGTCGACGCGTCGGCCGAGCTGCAGCATCTGGTGCAGACCATCTGGCGTCTGCGTCAGCCCGATGGCTGCCCGTGGGACCGCGAGCAGACGCACTGCAGCATTGGCAAGAACATGATCGAGGAGGCCTACGAGGCGCTCGATTGCATCGAGGCGGACGACGTGGCGCATCTGCGCGAGGAGCTGGGCGACGTGCTCATGCAGGTGGTACTGCATGCGCAAATTGCGGCGGACGCCGGCGAGTTTACACTTGCCGATGTGGCACGCGATATCGACGCCAAGCTCATCCGCCGTCATCCGCACGTGTTTGGCGATGCGGATGCCGACAGCTCCGACGAGGTACTCAAGATTTGGGACGAGGTCAAGCTTGCCGAGAGGGCTGCCAAGGACAAGGCCGTGGCGGCAGGCGAGGCTGCGCCCGAGGGTCTGCTCGACGGCGTGCCCACGCATCTGCCGGCGCTGATGCAGGCTCAGAAGGTGTCGCGCAAGGCGGCTGCCGTGGGCTTTGAGTGGGAGACGGTCCAAGACGTGTGGGACGAGGTTGCCGAGGAGCGTGCCGAGTTTGAGGCCGAGGAGCCCGGCTCGTCCGAGCGCGAGATGGAGTTTGGCGACCTGCTCTTTGCCCTGGTCAACGTTGCGCGCAAGGAGGGCATTGACGCCGAGAGCGCCCTTCGTGCCAGCACGGCAAAGTTCCGCCGTCGCTGGGCCGCGATGGAGCAGATGGCGGCCAACGCCCACGTGGATCTTGCCGAGCTTTCGACCCACGGCCTTAACGACCTGTGGGATGCCGCAAAGGCGGAGGAGTAAGACTGCGGGAACGACGGGCTGACACGCCTCATCGTTCCCGCTAATTTTTTCGAAAAACAAGTGTATCCCTCGGCTAACTTAGGGCATAATGCAAAAAGTGCGACATGGCTAACTTACGGAGGCACACCGACGGTGCACGGTCAGCCGGTCGCTTGCATCCACTACGTTTCCAAGTGAGAGGGAGACAGCATGAGTGATATTTTGGACGTCTACGGTCGCGAGGTGCTCGACAGCCGCGGCAATCCCACCGTCGAGGTCGAGGTTGTGCTCGAGGACGGCAGCTTTGGCCGCGCAATGGTGCCTTCGGGCGCTTCGACCGGCGCCTTTGAGGCATGCGAGCTGCGCGACGGCGACAAGGGCCGCTACCTGGGCAAGGGCGTTTCGCAGGCCGTCGAGCACGTCAATAACGAGTGCGCTAACGCCGTCGTGGGCCTCGACGCCTTCGACCAGCGCGCCGTCGATGCCGCGCTGATTGCCGCGGACGGTACCCCCAACAAGACCAATCTCGGCGCCAACGCCATTCTGGGTGTGTCGCTGGCAGTTGCCCGCGCCGCTGCCGAGTCGGCGGGCCTGTCGCTGTATCAGTACCTGGGCGGCGTCAACGCCCACCTGCTGCCCACGCCCATGATGAACATCCTCAACGGCGGCGTGCATGCCGACAATAACGTCGACTTCCAGGAGTTCATGATCATGCCGGTGGGCGCCCCGAGCTTTGCCGAGGGCCTGCGTTGGTGCGCCGAGGTTTACCACACCCTCAAGGGCGTGCTGCACGAGGCCGGCCTGGGCGGCGGCGTGGGCGACGAGGGCGGCTTTGCGCCCAACCTCAAGACCAACGCCGAGCCGTTCGAGTACATTACCAAGGCCGTCGAGAAGGCTGGCTTTAAGCCCGGCGTCGACTTCATGTACGCCATGGACCCGGCGTCCACCGAGTTCTACAACGCCGAGACTGGCATGTACGAGCTCAAGGGCGAGGGCGTGGAGTACACGAGTGCCCAGATGGTCGATTACTGGGAGAAGCTCGTCGACACCTATCCCATCATCTCCATCGAGGACGGCATGGCCGAGGAGGACTGGGACGGCTGGGTCGAGCTTACCCGCCGCATTGGCAATAAGGTGCAGCTCGTAGGCGACGACCTGTTCGTCACCAACACCGAGCGCCTCAAGAAGGGCATCGAGCTGGGTGCCGCCAACGCGATCCTGGTCAAGGTTAACCAGATCGGTACGCTCACCGAGTCGCTCGAGGCCATCGAGACCGCCAAGGAGGCCGGTTACGCTTGCATCGTGAGCCACCGCTCCGGCGAGACCGAGGATTCCACGATCGCCGATCTGGTCGTGGGCATCAACGCCGGCCAGATCAAGTCGGGCGCCCCGTGCCGCAGCGGCCGTATCGCCAAGTACAACCAGCTCATCCGCATCGAGGACGAGCTCGAGGGCAGCGCGCACTACGCCGGCAAGGCCGCGTTCTACAACATTCGCTAGATAGACGAGCCTGGTGGGGAGGGGATGGACTCGGCTTCGCCCCGCTCCAGCTAGACGCTACAGAGTTCTGTCGGGCGCTGGGCCATATGGCTCAGCGCCTTTTTTATGTCGAGCAAAGGCTGGCGAAGGCGGTGCGGGCGCTCGTGCTATAACTAAAGGACTTAGCGCAAACAAACCTCAACCGCACAAGGCGCACATGGATCAGATTTACGACAACAGGTACTATTCCGCCGGTTCGCGCGAGCCGTCGCCTCGCCGTGCGCGCACGGTGCAGCTTGGTGGGTCCGCCTATGCCGGCGCCGACCGCTCCACGCAGCGCCCGACAAGTACCTCGCGCTCCAATGCTCAATCAAATACCTTGGCAGATGGACCGGTGCGCCCGGCACGTTCGTCGCATGCGTCGCGTCCCTCGACTCAAGCACACGACAAATCGAGTAGGCCCTCGAACCGTCTTTCGGGCTCGGACTTTATGCATTACGCCAACGACAACGCGGTGGTCAAGGCGATCTATGACTTTACGCATGGCCCTCTGCGTCCGCTGTTTATCGGTATCGTGGTGGCGCTGGTGCTCGTGAGCCTGTATTTCCCCGTGCGCGATCTGTACGTGGCAAAGCGTTCGAGCGATATCTTGGCCAAGCAGGTCGAGATTCGCCAGCAATACAATGATGAGCTGCAAAAAAGCGTCGACAAGCTGCTCTCGGAGGAGGGTATCAAGGACGCGGCGTCCGAGGACCTGGGCCTGGTGATGCCCGGCGAGAAGAAGATTGACGTGCTAGGCTTGGACGACGATTCGGACTCGTCGTCGAGCAAAAAGTCCTCAAACGCCAAGAAGGCCAGCGAAGTGGCCAAGGAAATCGAAGAAGTCGGCAAGGACGCGCCGTGGTACATCCAGGCGCTCGACATGCTGTTTGGGTTTAACGGCGTCGAGGGTCAAACGGTCGTGTCCAACGGCAAATAGCGCCCGGAGGGGAGCCCGCAATGACAAATTGCAAACGCTATAAGGTGGCCGCGATCGACCTGGGAACGGTGTCGTCGCGACTGGTGTTGGCCCAGGTCGAGGGCGGAGCGATTGTGGAATCGTCCAAGCATACCGAGATTACCGATCTGGGCGAGGGCGTCGACGCGACGGGCCGCTTTTGCGAGGCGGCTGTCGAGCGTGTGCTCGCTGCGTGTCACATGTTTGTGGACGAGGCCCGTGCCTTTGGGGCCGTGTGCGTCTGCACCACCTGCACGAGTGCCGCGCGCGATGCGTCCAATGCCGCGCTGCTGCTGGACGGCCTGCGCGATCTGGGGCTTGAGCCACAGGTGATTCCGGGCGAGGTCGAGGCGCGCCTGACGTTTTTCGGCGTGGCGCACGACTTTGCCGGCGAGCGCATCATTGTTGCCGATTCGGGCGGCGGATCCACGGAGCTCGCGACTGGCGTGTACGCGCCGGAGCGCGGCGTCTTTGCGCTGGAGGGAACGCGCTCGCTGGACATCGGCTGTCGCCGCGTGACGGAGCGCTTTTTCTCCGCGTTGCCGCCCGCGGATGGCGAGCTTGCTGCCGCTGCCGCGTGGGCAGGCGAGCAGTTTGCCGCCTATTTTGAAGGCCTGCCCAGCGACTTTGAGCGCGCCGAGCGTCTGGTCGCGGTGGGTGGCACGGTGACTACGCTGGTGGCTCTGGTCCACGAGCTGGAACCGTACGATTCGAGCTTTGTTCACCCTGTCTCTTATACACATCTGACGCTGCCGACGATAAGGCTCGTGTAGAT
>USBX01000048.1 GCA_900552995.1 uncultured Collinsella sp. | reverse complement strand
GCGTCAGATGTGTATAAGAGACAGCTTCCAGGCGGCGGCTTACGCGGGCCATCGCGATCTTGATGATGTCGGCGGCGGTTCCCTGCATGGGATGGTTCATGGCCGTGCGCTCGCCAAAGCCGCGGAGTTGCGGGTTTTTGGCCTTGAGCTCCGGAATATGACGACGGCGGCCGTACATGGTCTCGGCGTAGCCCGTCTGCTTGGCGCGTGCCACCACGTTGTCGAGGAACGTGCGCACGCCCGGGTAGGCCTCGTAGTAGCGGTCGATCATGTCGCGTGCCTCGGCCATCGAGATATGCAGCGACTGCGACAGGCCGTAGGCCTGCTGGCCATACACGATGCCAAAGTTCACGGCCTTGGCGCGACTGCGCAGGTCGGGCGTTACCTCGGACACCGGCACACCGAACACGCGCGCCGCCGTCTCGGCATGGAAGTCCTCGCCCTCGTTAAAGGCGCGCACCAAGTGCTCGTCACCTGAGAGATGCGCCAGCAGACGCAGCTCGATCTGCGAGTAGTCCACCGCCAAAAAGACGCTTCCCTCGCCTGCCGAAAACGCCGTCTTGACGGTACGACCCAGCTCCGAGCGCGTCGGGATGTTCTGCAGGTTCGGGTCGCTCGAGGACAGACGCCCCGTTGCCGTGATGGTCTGGTTGTACGTAGTGTGTACGCGACCGTCACCACGGCGTAGCGGGCCCAGCGTGTCCAGATAGGTGGACTTGATTTTGGACTTCTCACGCCAGTCCAAAATCAGGCGCACGATCTCGTGGTCACGCGCAAGGTCGCTCAGCACCTTGGCGTTGGTCGAATAATAGCCGCGCTTAGTCTTCTTGAGGCCCTTGGTCGGAAGCCCCATCACATCAAAGAGCACGTGCGACAGCTGCATGGGGCTGCCAATATTAAAGGTCTCGTCACCCGCCAGGTCGCGAATACTGCGCTCAACCTCGGTAATCTGGGTCGCCAGACCCTCGGACAGACTGTGCAGACGGTCGGGGTCCACGAGCATGCCCGCGCGCTCCATCTTGGCAAGTACCGGAACGAGCGGCATCTCGATGCCATCGAACACGTTGGCGGCATTCTCACGGGCCATGCACTCGCGCAACGGTGCCACGAGCGCCAGCGTCAGAGCCGCAGTACGGGCGGCAGGCGCCGGAGCGTCCTCACCGGCACCCTCTGCGCCGCGCGCCGCAGGCAGCGCCATCTGCAGATACGTATCGGCAAGATATGCCTCATCGAACTCGGAGCGATCGGAATCCAGCAGATAGGCAGCGACCACGGTATCGAAGATACGCGTGGAATCGGTAGCGAGCGGATCCATGAGCTCGGGCTCAGAAGAATCGACGGGCGAAAGCTCGTGCAACAGCGCCTTCATATCCGGGCTCGCCACGCGACCCTCCATAAACAGACGCGCGAGCACGCCGGCAATCACGCCGTGAACGAAGTTGAAGCCCTCAACCTCAGCCGCCGCACAGCTGTCGCCCTCCTCGAGCGCGAACAGGCCCTTGGACGTCGCCAACCACAGCGTGCGCGTCAGTCCAAAGAGCGCGCCCTCTTCCTTGTCGTCGTCCACCACGGCGGCGACCCACTCGCCGGCATCAATCGCGCGGGAGACCTCAGCCGCAACGGCACCAAGCGCGTCGGCATCGCCGGCGGCTGCGCGAACCATAGCAGGTATCTCAACCACACTGGAGGCAGCAGCAGCCCCGCCCTCGCCGCCGACCAGCGCCAAGAAACGGTTCTGCATGGCGGTGATACCAAGTGTGCCCAGCGCCGCGGACACTTCGTCGGCAGAAAACGCCGGGAAGGACGTTTCGTCAAAGTCGAGCTCGACGGGCGCATCGGTGCGAATGGTTGCGACCTTGCGGCTCAGCAGCGCATCGTCGATGTGCGCACGCAGGTTCTCGCCCATCTTGCCCTTGACCTCGTCGGCATGCGCGATGACCTCGTCCAAGCTGCCGTACTGTGCGATGAGCGCGCTCGCCTTTTTGGGGCCGATGCCCGGTACGCCGGGAATGTTGTCCGACGTATCGCCCTTTAGACCGTAAAAATCGGGCACGAGCGCCGGCGTAATGCCGTGATACAGGTCGTCCACGCTCTCGGGCGTCATGATCGCCACGTCGGACAGGCCCTTGCGGGTCGAGACCACGTTGACGTGCTCGGTCACGAGTTGATACATGTCGCGGTCGCCGGTCACCAGCAGCATGTCGCAGCCGGCCTCTTCACCCAGGCGCGCCATGGTTCCCAGGATATCGTCGCCTTCCCAGCCCTCGGACTGCAGAATCGGCACGTTGAGCGCGGTGAGCAGCTCCTTGATCATCGGAAACTGCGCATGCAGATCGGGGTCCATGGGCGGGCGTTGCGCCTTATACTGCGGCAGCATCTCCATGCGCACGCGCGGTTTGCCCTTGTCAAACGCCACGACCACACCGTCGGGGTTAAAGGCATCGATCATCTTAAGAAACATGTTCAGAAAGCCGAAGATCGCGTTGGTGGGGCGGCCGTCCGGCGCATTCATGGTGGGCGGCACGGCGTGGAAGGCGCGGTGCATGAGCGAGTTGCCGTCGATAACGGCAAAGGTGCGGCGCTTGTCAGACATATTGAATACCTCGCTTTGGGCTGGGCACGGTTTGCTCACACCAGTTTACACGCTCCCCGCCCCGCGGCCACCGCACATCAGGCTTCCCTGCCGCCGCGGGCCCGCGCGTGATACGATGGCTCACGGTACATCAACCAGCACGATCGATCCGAAAGGAGCCTGCGTCATGGAGCGTCCCTGCGCATGGAAAAAGTACACGCCACAGCAAGTCGAGGAGCTCGAGGAGCTTTGCCGCGGCTATAAGCAGTTTTTGAGCGAGAACAAGACCGAGCGCCTGTGCGTCAAGACCGGCATCAAGATGGCCGAGGAGGCGGGATACGTCGACCTGGAGACCGTGATCGCCGAGGGCCGCGAGCTCAAGGCAGGCGACAAGGTGTACGCCGCCAACCACGGCAAGGACCTTATGCTCGTCAACCTGGGCACCGCCCCGCTCGAGCAGGGCTTTAACATCCTGGGCGCCCACGTGGACTCGCCGCGCCTGGACCTTAAGCAGAATCCCGCCTTCGAGGCCGGCGATATGGCCTACCTCGACACGCACTACTACGGCGGCGTCAAGAGCTACCACTGGGTAGCCTCCCCGCTCGCACTCGTGGGCGTCATCTGCAAAAAGGACGGTACCACCGTCGACATCAATATCGGCGACAAGGCGGACGACCCGGTCTTTACCATCTCCGATCTGCTGATCCACCTCTCGAGCGAGCAGATGTCCAAGCCTGCCAAGGACGCCGTCGATGCCGAGATCCTCGACGTGATCGTGGGCGGTCGTCCCGTCAAGTTCGATGGGGACGACAAGGACGCCCCCAAGGAGCCCGTCAAGCAGATGTTCCTGGACATCCTCAAGGAGCAGTACGACGTCGAAGAGGAGGACTTCCTCTCCGCCGAGATCGAGGTCGTGCCCGCCGGCCCCGCCCGCGACATGGGCCTCGACCGCTCCATGATTCTGGGCTATGGCCATGACGACCGCGTCTGTGCCTACCCCTCCATGCTCGCCCAGATCAACGTCACCAACGTGGAGCGCACGAGCATCACGCTCATCGTCGACAAGGAGGAGATCGGTTCCGTGGGTGCCACCGGCATGACGAGTCGCTTCTTCGAGAACACCGTCGCCGAGATCATGATGCTCGCCGGCGAGGACAGCCCGCTGGCTCTGCGCCGCGCGCTCGCCCGCAGCCGTATGCTCTCCTCCGACGTGTCCGCCGGCTTCGACCCGGGCTATGCCGGCAAGTTCGAGACCAAGAACGCCGCCTTCATGGGTCGCGGCCTGTGCTTTAACAAGTACACGGGCAGCCGCGGCAAGGGCGGCTCTAACGACGCCGACGCCGAGTATGTGGCCCTCGTCCGCGACATCATGGACGAGGCCGGCGTGGACTTCCAGACCTGCGAGCTCGGCCGCGTCAACGCTGGTGGCGGCGGCACCATCGCCTACATCATGGCCAAGTACGGCATGAACGTCATCGACTCCGGCGTTGCCGTCCTGTCCATGCACGCCCTGTGGGAGGTCGCCAACAAGGCCGACATCTACGAGGCATATCGCGGTTACAAGGCCTTCATCGAGCGAGCCTAACCAACCCTTCATCAGTTGCGGTGAAATACGGACTAAACTGGCCTATAAACGGCCAAAACAGACCGTATTCCACCGCAACTTCCTTTTTGACAGAGGAGAGTCCATGCTGCAGGTCATCATTTCGCCCGCCAAGCAGATGCGCTCGGCCCAAGATGCTTTTGAAGTCCTGGGCATTCCGCCCTTTGCGCGCGAGACGGCTCGCCTCCACCGCGCACTGCTAGATATTGAGCGAAATGAAGGCAGCGGCGGCCTGCAGGCGCTATGGAACGTGAGTGACAAACTGCTGGGGCCTTGCCTCAACACCCTGCATGAGTTCGAGCCCATCTTGGAAAACGGCGACCTCGACAATCCCGATATCGCCCGCAATACCTCCCCCGCCGTCATGTCCTATCACGGCATTCAATACCAGAGCATGGCACCCGAGGTGATGGATGCCGCGCAGCTCGCATGGCTGCAAGACCATCTGTGGATCCTCTCGGGCCTTTACGGATGCGTACGCCCCTTTCATGCGGTCGAACCGTATCGGCTGGAGATGGGTGCGAAGCTCGCCGTTGACGATGCCCGAGACCTCTACGCGTTTTGGAGCGACAAGCTCGCGCGGGTTATCGCCCCGGCAGGTTCAAACACCACGATCGTCAACCTCGCCAGCGTAGAGTATGCCAAAGCCGTTCTGCCCCACCTCGCGGGCGACGCCACAGCCGTCACGTGCCTCTTTGGCGAGGGTATCCGCAACGGGAAGCCCATCCAACGGTCGACCGCCAGCAAAAAGGCGCGCGGCTCCATGGTGCGGTGGATGGCAGAAAACAAGCTCGAGGATGCAAGCGAACTTACCGCATTCAACATCGGCTATCGCCACGTCCCCGAGCTCTCATACCTAGGCACCCTCGTGTTCATCAACGAACAGATGCTCTAGAGCCGGCACCCAACACTGACCCGCTCAGCCTTCTCTATATAACTTGCGGTGGAATAATTCCTATTTGAGCCTTTTTCGCACAATCAGGAACTATTCCACCGCAACTTTTATGAATTGGCTGCTAGGCTCGACACCTATTCAGCTAGACCGTCGGCCTTTGCAATCCCGTTTGTCGAACCGTCCTGATAGACAATCTTGACGTGCTCGACCTCGGACACCGCAACACCCGACGGGGGCTCCAGGCGCCATTCCGTCAGCGCGATATCCATCGTCGTGGGCACATCCCCTTGATCTTTGAGCTTCACCGTCAACGTTTTGAACGTCGCATCATACGTCACGCGTTCGATTTCCTCACCAGGAATAGACCCACCACTCAGCTGCAACTGCACAAACTCATCGCACGGGTACCAATAATCGCCCGGAACGGCGAGCGTATTGGCATTACCGCCAGTACTCCTCACCGTCATAATCGGTAGGCTATCATCAGCCTCGAACTCCCATGCAGCGCCGCCGCGACCACCAAACGTCCAGATACAAAAGGCAATCACCAGCACGGCAAGCACCGCAAAACCGATCGCGACAAGGCCATGGTGCGCACGGCTTTCCTCGGCCGATACATCCCATTGCGTCTCTCGATATAGATGCTTGTCTTCCATGTTCGCCTCCTCACAGGCACGCTCGTTAGGCCAATCGTACCCATTCGAGCTATACTTGAGCCCATTACATAAACGGGGGGCTTGCAGGACAAGACGGCAGGCTGAGATTGGGCGCGCCCGCCCTGACCCGCAAACCTGATATGGGTAATGCCAACGAAGGGAGCCATGCCAATGAGCACACAGACCGAGCCCAAGCTCGTCACGCAAATCGACTTCGCCCGCGCCGGGCAGATCACACCGCAGATGAAGGAGGTCGCCGAGCGCGAGCATCGCGACCCCGAGTACATCCGCGAGCGCGTGGCCGACGGCCGCATCGCCATTCCTGCCAACATCGTGCACATCAAAAAAGGCATGCGCGCCTTTGGCGTCGGTGAGGGCCTGTCCACCAAGGTCAACGTGAACTTGGGCATCTCGGGCGACAAGGCCGATGCCGCCGAGGAATGGAAGAAGGTCAAGATCGCCGAGGACTTTGGCGCCGACGCCATCATGGACCTCTCCAACTCGGGCAAGACGCGCCAGTTCCGCCAGCAGCTCATCGACGAGACGCCGCTCATGGTAGGTACCGTCCCCATGTACGACGCCATCGGCTACATGGAAAAGCCGCTGGTCAAGCTTACCAAGGACGACCTGTTCGAGGTCGTGCGCGCGCACGCCGAGGACGGCGTGGACTTTATGACCATCCACTGCGGCATCAACAAGTCGGTCACAAAGACCTTTAAGGAGACCGGCCGCCTCATGAACATCGTGAGCCGCGGCGGCTCGCTGCTGTTTGGCTGGATGGAGGTCACCGGTAACGAGAACCCGTTCTATGAGTTCTACGACGAGCTGCTCGAAATCTGCCACGAGTACGACGTGACGATTTCGCTCGGCGACTCCTGTCGCCCGGGCTGCCTCTACGACTCCAACGACGCCACCGAGACCGCCGAGATGATCGCTGTCTCTTATACACATCTGACGCTGCCGACGATAAGGCTCGTGTAGAT
>USBX01000047.1 GCA_900552995.1 uncultured Collinsella sp. | reverse complement strand
CCGTCGTGAATGGCGACATATTCGAAACCCGCCGGCACCGCGTGCACGCCGGCGCGGGTGGAATCCTGGCGGGTCTCGCCGGCATCGGCAAAACTGATGGGCGTGTCATAGTCAAACGGGTCGATGGCCAGGCGGCGCATCTCGGCACGGCGCTCGGCAGGGCACACCACCACGATGTGGCCGACCTTATTGCTACGGTCAAATGCGCGGATGGACCAGCTCATAAGCGGACGGCCCGCTACATTGACGAGCTGCTTACCACCGGGGTTACCAAAGCGCTGGCCGCTGCCACCGGCAACGACCACGGCGCATACGGGCGCCATTATGCGTTCCCCTGTTTGGTGCCCTTCATGCGGTACAGGGAGTCCGCAAGAATGGCAGGGTTGTTGACGCCAAAGTCGCCCAGGCGCTCCGGATCTTCGCTGATGTCGTCCATGAGCTCCTGCAGCGAGCCGTACTCGTCGACGATCTTCTCGGCCACGCCGTCGCGCACGACGGACACGCGCGAAAGCGTGCGCAGGCCCAGCGGTGTCATGACGGAGTCCTCGTCCAGGTCGTCGTAACCCAGAACCGCCGCCACATGCTGCGGGTCGGACAAGTCCTTGGGCGTCATACGGGCAAGCTCAGCGCGAATTTTCTCGGCGTTTGCCTCGGAGGAGTCACTCGCGTAGTCGCGGATCATCAGGTCATACTCGGTATCCATACTGGAGCCGGCGAGCTGCTCGAGCTGCATCTGCACGAGCTTGCCCTGGTTGCCCAGCTTGACAATGCAATCCTTAAGTTCGGTCTTTGCCTGCTGCATGATCTCGAAGCTCGAGAAAATCCCGGTGATATCGGCGAGCGTAACGTAGTCGTCGAGCTCGAGGGCCGTCAGGCGCAGCAGGGAGCGGTCGAGCGACTGACGGGTAGTCTGGAGCGTGGCGACGAGCTGGTTGACCGAACTCATGATGGTGGTGACGGGCTGGATCTCGTAGCTCTTGCCGTGAACGTACACGTTAACGACGGCACGACGGGCCGAGACCGAGATCACGATGGCATCGGTGAGCACCGACATGCGAGCGGCAGTACGGTGACGCATGCCCGTTTCACTCGTGGCGAGCGAGGGATCGGGATTGAGGTGGAAGTTGGCGCGCAGGATCTGGGTGAGGTCGCCGTCGATGACGATGGCACCGTCCATCTTGGAAAGCTCGAACAGGCGGTTCGAGGTAAACGAAATGTTGAGCGGGAAGCCGTCGTTACCGGCAGCGAGTACGTTTTCGGTGTCGCCGACGCAGATAAGGGCACCCAGGTGACCAGCAATGATCATATCGAGGGCGGTGCGGATCGGCTGGCCGGGGGCAGTCAGGCGAATAGCCTGTTCCATACGCTTTTGCAGCTCGTTCTTATCCAAGGCATCGCTCCCATCGTATACGCTCCATAAACGCTAAATAGTTTCTCACGGTTTGTCCCCGCAGCGCTTGCGAAATCCGATGCTTACAGAATGAGCGAACACCGCTAAGATAGCTAATTTGGGACGGGCTCTTTTGACTACCCAATCAACCATGTGTCAAGGTTAGTCTTTTTGTTGCTCCCCCAAGAGGTACACGCGGGCCTGCCCGCAGAGAGGGAGCCAGACTATGGGACTCGTAGAGCTCGTGCTGCTCGCCATTGGCCTTTCGATGGACGCCTTTGCCGTTTCCATCTGCAAGGGCCTTGGCATGAAGAAGATCAACCTTAAGGTCGCCGTGGTACTCGGCCTGTTCTTTGGCGGCTTCCAGGCCGGCATGCCCGTGATCGGATGGGCGCTTGGCAGCCAGTTTATGGGCATCATCGGCCCCATCGACCACTGGATCGCCTTTATCCTGCTCGCCTTCATTGGCGGCAAAATGCTGTGGGAGGCCTTTACCGAGGACGAGGATGAAGGCGACGGCAAGGATGCCGAAAAGATTGACCTGGGCGAGTACCTGATCCTCGCCATCGCCACCTCAATCGACGCCCTAGCCGTGGGCATCTCATTTGCCGCGCTCTCGGTCGACATCGTGCCCGCCGTATCGCTTATCGGCGTCACAACGTTTATCTTCTCCATCGCCGGCGTAGCGATCGGCCGCACCTTTGGCGCGCGCTACGAAAAACCCGCCACCATCGTGGGTGGCGTCGTGCTCATCCTCATCGGCCTTAAGATCCTGCTTGAGCATCTGGGGATCCTCGCGATATAAAAAACGCCTCTCATAAGCTCAACGTCAACGTGGAAGTCTCATGCAGAGTTTTGCATAAGGCCTTTTCGTGCAGACTTTTGCATGTCATACTGATATGCAAAAGTCTGCATGTTGGAGATTGCCATGGATACCCTTCCCATCACCACACCACGCCAAGCTGGCATCTATGTGCGTCAGGCACGCGAGTCGCAGGAAATCACCCGTGCGGCCCTCGCTAAAAAAGCCGGCGTTTCGGAGCGCCTGCTCGCATCGCTCGAGCTAGGAGACGCCACGGGTATTCGGCTCGACAAGTTACTGACCGTCTTTAACGCACTCGACATAGGTCTCTTTGCGCAAAGCGATAACGACTCCATCGCATCGCCCTCCGAACATCCGACGACGATAGCGGACCTCCCTATCGCGAACTCGAATGCCCTGCCAAAGCCAAGCGTAGGCAGACGACCCGCCCGACAAGGAACGCCATCTTCCTATGGTGCCCTGCTGGCCCAAATCGCAGCCGAGCAAGGCCTTTCCGGCACTTCAGACCTCTCCTTTGGCTGTAAGGTTGTGAAATAAATGGCAGAGATGGAGCTTGCAACCCTCATTTGTGGCGAAATCGCAGGCACTCTCCGGCAAGACGAGCATGGACTCTGCAGCTTTGTATACGCCCCAACCTATCGCGGAGCACCGCTATCGCTAACAATGCCGCTTTCCAATCGCACGTATGGCCATAACATCGTCCGCCCGTTCCTATTTGGCCTTTTGCCCGACAGTCAAGAGCAGCGTCGCGCTATTGCCGCCGAGTATGACGTTGCATCCAACAACCCCGTCGCCCTCTTGTGCCATATCGGTCTTGACTGCGCAGGGGCCGTTCAGTTTTGTCGAACCGATCAATTAGGCGCCGCCCGCGGCAGGGTCTCGGCATACCGCCCGCTTACCAATTCTCAAATCGCTCACAAGCTCAAAGCAATTCGCGATGACGAAAGAGAGACATGGATGGGCTCCAACGAAAGCTGGTCCCTAGGCGGCAACCAAGGCAAATTTGCACTAGCTTGGCATGATGGCCAATGGTGCGAATGTCTAGGGTCATCCCCCACTACCCATATCTTCAAAAATGGTGTCGTTGGGTTCAAACATCAGGCCTTAAACGAATTCGTCTGCATGAAAACGGCTCGGCGTGTTGGCATTCCAACTGCCAACGTCTCCTATTGCACATTTGAAGACGAAGCCGCGCTCGTCGTTGAACGGTACGACAGAATGGTCAATAGCAGCGGAAATATCGAAAGGCTGCATCAGGAGGACTTTTGCCAGGCGCTCGGTGTATTGCCAAGCCAGAAATACACCGCCGACGGAGGACCAACCACACGAGACATCCAAGAACGACTGATTAACACAGCCCCCCACCACATGAATCTTGTGCTTTTTACCTATATGTTGTTCTATAACGCCATTATCGGAGCGCCTGACGCACACGCTAAAAACTACTCGCTCATCCTAGGCAAAGGCACAAACGCAGCGCTCGCACCCATGTACGATGTCGCATCGGGCTTGGCGTACGAGCGTATGCGCCGCCGGGCGCGCCTTGCCATGAGCGTTGGCGGCGAAAATCGAGTGGGGCGCATCGGTCCAGGCGCTATCCGCCGATACCACGGTATGGGCGACCCCGCGCTGGAGGCGGCGCTTACCGATGCCGGGCTATCCGAGAAGTTTTGCTTTGCGACCATGATGGACCTCGCCTACGAGGTGCCCATTTGCATGGAAGAGATCATGGACGAATACGCCGACCTGCCCGGCATGGCGGACCTGCGCGAGCACATGCTCGGCCCCGTCCGCGAAAACTGCCAGCGCACCCTCGACCTCATCAAGGCGGATATGGGCTAGACGCCAATCAATTTCCCATTTCTTAAAAGAAGAGAGGGGGCACCCGTCGCAAAAGCTCAGATGCCCCCTCTCATAATGTCATTTGCAATCCGCTAGCACGTGGCTCGAACTGCTGCTAGCGCGACCCTTACGCGGCAAGGCGCTTGAGGACGTCGATGAGCAGCTCGTAGAAGCGCTCGGCAGAAGCGAGCTCCATGCTCTCGTCCGGGGTGTGGACATCGGAGAGCGTCGGGCCCACGGCGATGGCGTCCAGGCCGTGCAGGGCCTCGGCAAACAGGCCGCACTCAAGGCCGGCGTGAATGGACTCGATGCGCAGCTCGGAGCCAAAGAGCTCGCGATAGCTCTCGACAAAAACGTCGCGGACCGGCGAATGCTCGGCATAGCTCCAGCCGGGATACTCGAACTCGAACTTGGCGTCGAAGCCCAGGACATCGGCCAGCGTCTGCAGGCGGTCCTTGAACTCGTTCTGCAGCGAGGTGATCGAGGAGCGCGGGGACAGCATGATCTTGACCTGGTCGTCGGAAGTGGCGACCACACCGATGTTGGAGGAAACCTCGACGGAGCCGTCGGTGGCGACGTTGCGGCGAATCACGCCGTTAGGGGCAAGACGCAGGGCGCGGATGAGGGCAAGCGCGGACTTCTGATCCATGGCCTCGACCTCGGCGTCGTCGGCAATCTCGACGGTGCAGGTAAAGCCGGGGTCGAAGACCTCGAGCTCGGCAGTGACGTCGGCGATGATGCCCTTTGCGATCTGGGCCGCGGCCTCGGCGGCAGCGTGGTCGGCGTAAACCAGCTCGGCCTTGCACTCACGGTTGATGGCGTTGTCCTTAGTGCCGCCGTTAAAGCTAACGATGGCGGGCTCGCCGGCGACCATCAGGCGGTCGATGATGCGGGCCATGATGAGGTTGCCGTTGCCGCGCTCCAGGTTGATATCGTTGCCGGAATGACCACCCAGTAGGCCGGAGATGTCGAGCGTGAGGGTGCTGCCGGTCTTGTGCTCGCGCACGATGGGGCAGGTGTAGGTAACAACGACGCCGCCGGCGCAGCTGACGGTGGCAACGCCCTCTTCCTCGGAGTCAAGGTTAATCATGGTGCGGGCGCTAATCTGGGACTTGTCGAGCGTCTCGGCGCCGACCAGGCCAGTCTCCTCGTCGGTGGTGAATACGCACTCGAGGGCGGGGTGAACGATCGAATCGTCATCGAGAACAGTGAGCATCAGAGCGACGGCGATACCGTTGTCGGCGCCCAGGGTGGTGCCGTTAGCGGTGAGGACGCCGTCCTTGACGACCAGGTCGATACCGTCGGTCGTAAAGTCGTGCTCAACAGAGCCCAACTTGTCGCACACCATATCGATGTGGCCCTGCAGCATCACGGTCGGGGCGTTCTCGGCGCCGGCAGAAGCGGGCTTGCGAATGATGACGTTGTAGACCTCGTCCTGGTACACATCGAGGCCGCGCTCCTTGGCAAACGCAACCAGGAAATCGCTGATGCCCTTCTCGTTGCCAGACCCACGGGGGATCGCGCTGACCTCCTCAAAGAAATGGAACAGCTGGGCGGGCTCGTAGCCGGTGATCTTGTAATCCATGGTGCCTCCTTGGCGCAACTGGTTAGACAGTAAGACATGCGCCTTGTATATTCCCAGACTTTGCGTGCATAAACCAGTCGAAAACGCCGAGCGCCCTTGCATCATCGGCTAACGGCGGGAAGACGCCACTTTATTAAGATAAAGCAGGTTAGACGGGCCGCGCCGAAGGGACGTTGGACCCTTCAACCAACCTCAACGCTTGATCAACGTTTATGCATACGCCATTGATATGTTTAATGAGCCCTACTTTGAACGAAGGGGGCTTTCCAACAGAAAAAGGGCGCTCCTTTGGAACGCCCTCGTGGACACAAGGTTTTGTTACGCCCTACAGCGCGCCAGAACCGGCTTGCATCATGCCGCCGGGGCCCGAGGTCACGCCGCCGCTCACGGGCGCGGCGTTGCCGGTGTGCGGTGCCGCCGGGGCGGTATCGCCACCGAGCGTGCCCGCCTGACGCGGTGCCGGGATCTCGCCCGTGCCGTGGCTAAAGACAAACTTGCCATCGGCCACGTCGCACAGGACGGTATCGCCCTCGCCCCACTCGCCGGCCAGGAGCTCCTCGGACAGCGGGTCCTCGATGAGCTTTTGAATGGCGCGGCGCAGCGGACGCGCACCGTTGGTGAGGTCGGTGCCCTCGGCCACGATCTTGTCATAGGCCGCATCGGTGAGCTTGATGTTCATGCCGTTGGCAATCAAACGCTGACGCAGATCGTCCACCAGCAGGTGCGCAATCTTGGTGAGATTCTCGCCCGAGAGCTTCTGGAACACCACGATGTCATCGATACGGTTGAGCAGCTCGGGGCGGAACAGGCGCTTGAGCTCGCCCATCGCACGGCCGCGGATCTCGCTCGACGTGAGACCCTGCTCACCGGTGGTGCCAAAACCGACGCTCGCATCCTGCGCGATCTCGCGGGCGCCCACGTTGGACGTCATGATGATCACGGTATTGCGGAAGTCGACCGTCTTGCCCTGGCTATCGGTCAGGCGGCCCTCCTCCAGCACCTGCAACAAAATGTTGAAGATGTCGGGGTGCGCCTTCTCGATCTCGTCGAACAGCACCTGTCTCTTATACACATCTCCGAGCCCACGAGACACTCGCTAATCTC
>USBX01000046.1 GCA_900552995.1 uncultured Collinsella sp. | reverse complement strand
ACGAGATTAGCGAGTGTCTCGTGGGCTCGGAGATGTGTATAAGAGACAGGTGGCATGCAGGGCGTTTTTGGCCTTCTTGTACTGAACGTCAAAGACGGCTGCCTCAAACGAAGCCGCCAGATCGGGCAGGTGAATCGTGTGCCCGGCCTTGGTCTCCTGTTCAATGTAGAGCGTCACGGCCGTTTTAAGACCCGAAAGCGAGAAACGATAGTCTCCCCTGCTGTTAAGCGCACGGGGGAAGTCAATCGCCTTGGGGTCGCCCGTCTCGGCAAGCTTGGAGATGATGGGGCCACCGGGATAGCCCAGACCCAGCGCCTTGGCTACCTTGTCGAAGGCCTCGCCCACAGCATCGTCGAGTGTCTCACCAAGTACCTCGTAGTCACCCCATGCCTTCACGTGCACGAGCATGGTGTGCCCGCCCGAAACAAGCGTGAAGATAAACGGTGGCTTGAGGTCGGGCTGCGCCAACAGGTTGGCAAACAGGTGGCCCTCCAGATGATTGACGCACACGAGCGGCTTGCCGGCAGCATACGCAAAGCCCTTGGCAAAGGCGACGCCCACCACGAGCGCGCCCACCAGGCCCGGACCTTGCGTCACGCCCACGGCGGCAAGCTCGCTGGGGGCAATGGCTCCGCCCTCAAGACCAAGCGATGCTGCGGCATCCTCGAGCGCCGCATCCACGACACTCACAATCACCTCAACGTGTTTGCGCGAGGCGATCTCGGGCACCACGCCGCCAAAGCGGGCGTGAAAATCAATCTGTGTCGACACCTGATTGGCCAGCATATTGCCATCCACATCGATAATCGCCACGGCCGTCTCGTCGCAGGAACTCTCGATAGCGAGCACTAGGCGGCGGCGCTCAATTTCGGCACGCTCCCCCTTGGAGCGCTCAGGCGCAGGCAGCGGCCATACGCGCTGCTCTGCCGCCGTCGGCTCGGGCGAAGCATTGTCGACCGGAAGCACCAGGGGCAGCGGAGCCGTCATGACGATGGCGTCCTTGCCGGCACCATAGTAGCCGCGGCGACGGCCGGCCTCGGTAAAGCCCAGAGCGTTATAAAGCGCGATCGCTCCCTCGTTGCCGTCCTCGACCTCGAGCGAAGCCGTGGTGCAGCCGAGCATCTGGGCATCATAGCTCACGTGCGACAGCAGCTTGCGGGCAATGCCCTCACGGCGATGTGCCGGGTCGACGGCGACATCCAGAATCTGCACATCACCGTCCACGACCATACCGCCGGCAAGGCCCAGCAGCTTGCCGTCGTCGTGTGCCACCCACCAACTACGCGGCGCAGCGACGTCCTCGCCTAGTTCGGACAGGAACATGCCCGGCGTCCACGCCTCGTGTCCGGCACCTTCAAAGCAGGCGGCCTCCAGCGCGCTCGCGCTCTCGGCATCCGCCGCGCCCATGGGACGGAACTGCAGATGACGACCGGCGAGCTCATCAGCAACGCCCGTAATTTCGCTGTGCGCACTTTCGGAAAGGCCAAGACGCTTGCGCTCGTTTTCCTCGGCATCCGAAAGGCGCGTGTAAATCGGCAGGACGCGGGCCGGATCGCCGTCGCCCGCAGCATGCGCAAGGAGCAGGCCCTCGCCCGAAGGCCACCACAGGTCGCGCTCCACGCAGCGGGCGGTCTCCTCCTCACGCAAAAGCTTGCCGTAACGTACCAAGCCGTCGCCCGTCAGCCTAATTTGATCCCAGTCGGTGGCCTCGCGCCACTCATCGAGCGCCAAGGCTGCCTTGACCACGCTCTCACGCTCAAACTGACGCTCGGGGCCTTCGTCCCCCAGCATATACAGCGCCGGGTACACCTCGCCGCGCATGGCGTCGGCAAGAACACCAAGCTTGCCGCGCACGCCAGCCTTCCATGCCGTCCAGGCGCAAGCATCGAGCGTCGACACGCCCAGCAGCGGAACATTGGCACCACGCGCGAGGCCCTTGGCAGTGGAGATGCCGATGCGCACACCCGTAAACGACCCCGGGCCGCGACCGACCACGTAGCAACCAACATCGCTGTGATCCAGACCGGCTTGAGCCAGCACGCCATCAACAGTATTCACGAGCTCAACGTTGGCGTGACGGCGACACATGTGGTCGCCACTCACGAGCTTCGTATCGCCCGTCTGCGCATCAATCCAGCTTGCCGCGCAGGCAAGCATGTCGGTCGAGGTATCGAGCGCCACCACCAGCGCGTTGTCGTTATGCAAGCTCATCTTGTACAGCCTTATCAATCAAATGGGAAAGCTCCATTGCGCGGTCACCGTGCGCCTCGAGCGTTATCGTTCGCACATCACTGTCGCCCTCATCACGCTTGAGCGTCACCGAAAGATACTCATCCGTCAGCTCGTCCTGGAATTGTTCGCCCCATTCCAGCAGGCAAGCACCCTCATAGCCCAGCACATCGAAAATGCCCGTATCCTCGAGCTCGTAGGCATGCTCCAGGCGGTATAGATCAAAGTGAAACAGCGGAATACGACCTTGATCGTGGACGGCCATGAGCGCAAACGTAGGGCTCGTAACCATATGCCCATCGCCCAACCCGCGCGAGACGCCCTTGGTAAAGTGAGTTTTACCCACTCCCAGGCCACCGGTCAGGATGAGCACATCGCCGTCCTCAAGGCACGGTGCAATTAGCTCACCAAAGTACTCCGTATCGGCAGCGCAAGTCGTTTTGTAAGTACCTACCCCCAGGCGCTCCAGGGACATATATGCTCCTTATTATTCCGAGGCGTCCTCTGGCGCGGGATGTCGCTCCAGATAGTCGCCCAGCATCTTAAAGTCTTCCTCCAGCAGCTCCTGCCACGCCGGATTGCGTAGCGCCGCTGCCGGATGGAAAGTGGGCATTACTACAAAATGCCCCATCTGGTGGAACCTGCCGCGCAGCTTAGTAATGCCAATCTCGGTCTTAAGCACAAAGTGCGTCGCGGGGTTGCCGAGCGTCACGATAATATCGGGCCAGATGCTTCGAATCTGCTCACGCAAAAACGGCGAGCAAGCCAGCACTTCCTCGGGACGCGGATTGCGGTTTCCCGGCGGGCGACACTTAAGCACGTTGGCAATGTAGACGTCTTCGCGTTTGAGCCCCGCCAGCGACAAAATGCCGTTGAGGTCCTCGCCTGCCGCCCCCACAAAGGGCTCGCCCTGCAAATCCTCATTGCGGCCCGGCGCCTCGCCAATAAACATCACGCGAGCGCGGGGGTTTCCCACGCCAAACACGATGTTATGGCGCGACTGGTAAAGCTGGCAAAGGTGACAATCGCCCAGAACGGTCTCGATCTCCTCGAGTGCGACCTCACGCGGCGCCTGATGGCTATGGCCGGGAATGTGCATGACGCCCATAGCGGCTCCTACACGTAGACCTTGTCGAGACGCATGCCAAAGCCGCAAGCGACCTCGTAATTAATCGTGCCGCGTAGGCGCGCCATCTCGTCCATGGTAATCTCGGCATCTCCATCGCGACCGACAATGATCATCTCGTCACCATACTCGGCCTCGGGAATCTCATGCGCCGGGTTGGACTGAATGGCGACCATAAACTGGTCCATGCAGATGTTGCCCACCTGACGCACACGCTCGCCGCGATACAGCACGTCCATACGATTGGAAAGCGTACGCGAAAGGCCATCGGCATAACCGATCGGAAGGGTGCAGATCTGAACGCGCGTGCGCGGGACGCGGTAGGTAAAGCCGTAGCCCACGCCCTCGCCCATCGCGGGATGCGCCACGCGCGTCACACGCGCGTGGACGCTCATGACGGGATCAAGCTGCATCACACGACCACTCAGCTCACATGGCTGCAGACCATACAAACCGATGCCGGCACGAATCATGTCAAAGTGCATTGAAGAATCGAGCATCGAGGACGGCGTATTGGCACAATGTACGATACCGCATTCAAAACCTGCGTCCTTAATGGCCTGAACGGCCTCGGTAAAGCGCTGACACTGCAGTTTGTAGTCCCAGCCCGAAGGTTCATCGGCCGTGGCGAAGTGCGTAAATACGCCGTCGCACTGAATACCGCGATGGAAATTAATACCGCGGACAAAGTCGAGCACCTGCGTGTAATGTACGCCAATGCGGTTCATGCCCGTCTCGATGGCGAGATGATACTTGCCCACCTTGCCCGCCGCGACGGCACATTCGCCATACGCAAGAGCAAAGTCAGACGTATAGACCGAGGGCATGATATCAAACTCGAGCAACGTCGGAATAGCCTCGATAGGCGGCTCGCTTAGGATGAGGACGGGTTTCGTAATCCCGCCCTGTCGGAGCTCAACGCCCTCGTTAACCGTCGCCACGGCAAACATGTCGGCACCGGCCGAATACATGATCTTGGCGCACTCAACAGCTCCATGACCATAAGCATCGGCCTTGACCACGCAGCACAGGCGCTGACGCGGATTCAGCAAGTTCTTATAGGCCCTCGTGTTGCGACGGAGCGCCCCGCGGTCGATCTCGACCCAGGACCAGCGCGTCAAATCGGCTTTATTCATGATTAGTCATCCGACCCTTCGTCCATGATTCCCAGATCTTCGAGCGCACCCTTTGCCGCCAGTTCCATGGCAGGACCGATCAAGTCGATAAGATCGGTCGCGATGACGCTCTTCTCACCATACTCCGTCGCCGCGGCAAAACCGGCGTAGCTGTGAAGTGCGACGGCGTACGAATACAGCAACTCCCAACGATCCATCTCGTCGCGCATGGTGGCAAGCGTGCCGGCCAAAATACCCGCGAGAACATCACCCGAACCGGCAGTTGCCAGAGAAGCCGGACCCGAGAGCGGCAGCAGCACACGCTCAACGCCACAGATAGCCGTCGTCGGCCCCTTGGCAATGACCACCAGATTGTCGGAGCCTGCAGCCCAGACAACCTTCTGCGCGGCCGCAATCGCGGTACCAAGGTCGTTCACCTCGTCACCGGCAACCAGACGCGAAAGCTCACGATAGTGCGGCGTCATAACCAACGGCTGCTCGCGACGATACATCTCGGGGTTACTATCAATACCGTCAATGGCAATCTTAGCAAGGCAGTTGAGTGCATCGGCGTCCAAAATTAGCGGTACATCAAGCTCGAGCAAGCCCGAAACCACCTGCATAGCGCCGGCAGACGTCGTCATACCGGGACCGCACAGCACGCAGCTGTACTTCTTTGCGATCTCGCACACCGTCATGCGCGCAGCGGCGCCAAAGGAGCCGCGGGAATCAGACGGAATAGCAAAGACCGGAATCGAAGGAAGTGCCATGCGAATGAGATTGGCGCAGGCGTCAGGAGCCGCGACTGCCACGTAACCAGCACCCGCGCGAGCTGCAGACTTGGCCGCCATAATGGCAGCACCAGGATATTGCGCTGATCCGGCGACAATAAGCACGGAGCCACGGGAATACTTATCGATATTCGATGGTAGCGGAGCAAAGTAATCAACTAAGTCACCGGGCTCGACAATCTCGGCGGCATGGTCGACATCATCGATGACCTCGTCAAGACGGTCGTAAAGATTGCCGCAGATCAAATCGCCGGCATACTCAGGACCATCAGCGCTATACAGACCAATCTTGGGCGCAATCATCGTCACCGTATGCTCGGCACGAATGCAGTCGTCATCAACAACGCCCGTCTCGGCATTCAGACCCGAGGGGACATCAATGGATACGACACAATCGGCGCATTCATTGACCGTGGGAATCCAGATGGAGAACGGCGCACGCAGATTCCCGTGGAAACCGGTACCAAAAATGGCATCGACAACAACATCGGCCTTATCGATCAAAACCTCGAGTTCGTCACGCGAGGGGCCGACGCAAACGTGTACATCGCGGCCGGCAGTTCGACGAGCAACATGACGTGCCAGAGCAGCAGGAATCTCATCCGGCTCAACCGGAGAAACGATATCCACGTCCACACCCTTGTGGCTCAAGATATCGGCGGCAACCCAACCGTCGCCGCCATTATTACCAAAACCGACCAGAACGAGAACCCGATCGGGATTGAGCTTCAAGACCTCGTTGGCGGCAAACTCACCCGCTAGCTCCATAAGCTCGGCCTTCGAAGTCCCTTCGCGTTCGATGATATCCTCGAGACGAACGACTTCTTCGGTACTCAAAACCGGTTTCATCTATGCTCCTAGCGTATCTTGCGAAGCATCGCCCAAGTGCTCCGTCAATGCTGAATTCTGCAGCTGCTCAAGCTCATCTAAAACAGAGCGAGCCTCTTTAAATGTCTGCGCAACGCGTTTCTTGTTGCTCACCTTTTCTTCCTTAGGCTTAGGTCGAGCATCCTCGGTGATTGCAATGGCATTAGCGACAGCCAAGTCACCCGTAAGGGTAATAGAAAGAGCGACCTCGACAACACCCAAATCCTGGGCGATTTCGAGAGCACGACCAGAAAGCAGAGCCTTCGGTTTGCCGAGTTTATCACGCGTTACCGAAACATCCTTGCGACCCACGCCTTGACTAAAACCCGTGCCGAGAGCTTTAAGTACCGCCTCGCGCGAAGCAAAGCGGCTGGCATAGTGAGCAGCGGGACGCGACGATGCATCACAATACGCACGCTCTTCTTCGGTAAACACACGCCGAGCAAACGACGGCGTCTTTTCAAGAATTGATTTCATGCGGGAAATCTCGACGATATCAACGCCGATACCAGCTTCAGCCATGTTCACCTCCATATCGCACAGACTAAGTTATTGTAGCCCGTTCACAGAAGATGCGACAAACGAGGGTTATAAAACACAGCTACTATGTGAGACAAATTGCCCGAGATACAAAAAAGGGGGAGGCCGCGAGGCCTCCCCCTTCTTCAATCTCGATGACGGCTCGGTGCCGTCCACCGGTCAGCGGCGCCCTGGCC
>USBX01000045.1 GCA_900552995.1 uncultured Collinsella sp. | reverse complement strand
CTCGCGCGCAACGACCTTGAGCTCGTTACCCACCGAGACCGCATCTCCCTCAACGGAACGGAGCGCAACAAGCGCAAGCTCCTCTCGGGCATGCTTCGGCAAGAGACAAACAACGGCTTCATGGGTACCGGCGCACTCTCACGGGCCTTTCCCGATATCGACATCAAGTCCGTTCAACAACTGGTGAGCGACACGCTCTATCGCCACCATCGCTTTATCAACGACTATGCGCTTTCGGACCTGCTGCTGCACCTCGCAATCTCAATCGATCGCATCCGCAGGTCCGAGAGTCTCGATGCCGGCAATACCGCGGACCTACCGGAGGAGGACCGCACCATCGCCTGCGAGCTCGCGGACGCCCTGGGGGCTTCCCTCTCGATTGAGTTTCCCGCAGAAGAGCTTCGCGAGCTCACCCTGCTCATCATGGCGCGTTCGACCGATATCGACTACCGTTCGGCAACCGAAAGCAACCTTGCGGAGCTTATCGGCACGGACTGCATGGCGCTCGTCGAAAAGCTCACCGCGCAATTCAATGAGCTCTATGGCATCGACCTTTCTGATCGGGGCTTTCTTGTGCGCTTTGGCCTGCATGTGCGAGGTCTCCTTGTCCGGACGCGCACCCAAAAGCCCTCGCGCAGCCCGCTTACCGAAAGCGTCAAAACCGGTTGCCCCCTTATCTACGACGCCGCCGTCGCACTCGCATCGACCATCACCAACGATCTTGGCGTCACGATCAACGACGACGAGATCGCGTATATCGCCTTGCACCTTGGCAGCGCCGTCGGCACCCAGCGCGAAGCTGACGCCAAGGCTAAGGCAACCATTTTCTGCCCCTCCTATTACGATATGGGGCCACGCCTTGTCGAACAGCTCGCTGGGCGTTTTGGCGAGCAGCTCATGGTCACGCGCATCGCGACAGACGAGGCGGAGCTCACGGACTGCCCCGACGACCTCGTCATCTGCATCTCGCCCATCCAGAGCGTGCTCCAAGTCCCAACGCTCCAGATCGCCCCCGTGCCCTCAGGCACCGACATCGCAAACCTCAGAAGCAAGATCGAGGGCATCTTGGACGCACGTAAGCGCTCCGCGTTCAAAGACCTGCTGCACGAGCTCATCGATCCTGTGCTCTTTGAGGTTCGGGACGATCTTTCCGACCGCGCCGCCTGCATCGAACACATGGGGCGCGGCCTGGTCGACAGCGGTTTTGCGGATAGGCCCTATATCGACAAGGTATTTGAACGCGAGGAAATGTCCTCGACTGCCATGGGGGCATTTGCCATGCCCCATACCGTGGGACTCGTCGGCAAGCATTCCCGCATTTCCGTGCTCATCTCCAAAAAGCCCATCCAATGGCAGGATACGCAGGTCAACCTCGTTCTCATGCTGTGCTTTAGCCCGGCGGAGCGCTCGTCGTTCAACACGGTATTCGACCGCGTGGCGGGCTCTCTCATCGAACCCGCCAACATACGCCGACTTTTGGAATGCACGTCATACGAAGCCTTCGTCGACGCGCTCGCCAGCCTGGCCAATTAGGCTTACAGCAACCTTCCCGCTCGGCGGATACCTGCTGCGTATCGACGGCGCGGTTCTTGAGCGTACGCTTGGTCATGGCGCACCTCGCATCCTCGGAGCACGCAACCGCGTAGCCCGAGCCGGCTCAGGGAAACGGGACCGCTCTAACCGCACCAGACAGCGCTCGCAATACCAACCAAAAGCCCCGTCCAAAAATGAACTGCCCCAGGTACCTGGTTGATGGGAAAAAGCCCCATCCCAAATGAGCTACGTTGTTATAGGAAATACCGATAGCGAAGCATCTTCGATTGCTATTCCCAAATAGCGAGTAAAACTCCACCGTGGCGTAGTGGTGCTGTAGAATCCTTACAATACATCGCACTAAATATCTAAAGGAGCACGATATGCGCGTCGACGAGGTTTTTAAGCAGGCAGCATCCCAGGGCACTGCACCCGTTTCGTTTGAGATGTTCCCGCCCAAGGGTGAGCTTACCCTCGATACGGCTCGCGAAGTGGCGGGCAATCTGTGCAAGCTTTCGCCGAGCTTTGTCTCGGTCACTTGTTCCGCTGGCGGCTCGGGCAACGGTGCCACCACCGCCCCCATCGCGCATATGATTTCGAGCGAATTCGACACGCCCTCGGTGGCGCACCTCACCTGTGTGGGCCGTACCCACGCCGATATCGCCGCCAAGATCGATGAGTACCGCACCGCCGGCGTGGAAAACATCCTGGCCCTGCGTGGCGATCTCCCTGCCGGTGCGACCGAGGACAACAAGCCCGCCTCCGACTACGCCTACGCCCGCGACCTCATCCCCGAGCTCGTCGACGCCGGCTTTTGCGTGGGCGCCGCAGCCTACCCCGAGGGCCATATTGCCTGTGAGGACCTCAACGCCTCGGTCGAACACCTCAAGCAAAAACAGGACGCCGGCGCGAGCTTCTTTGTGACGCAGCTCTTCTTTGATAACGAGTGCTTCTACCGTTTTCGCGAGCTTGCCGACAAGGCCGGCATCACCGTGCCCATTACCGCAGGCATCATGCCGTTTATGGGCAAGTCGCAGATCAGCCGCATGGTCTTTATGTGCGGCGCGTCACTGCCCTCCCCCGTCATCAAGATTCTCGCCAAGTACGAGAACGACCCCGAGAGCCTGCAGGCAGCCGGTGTAGATTATGCCGCCCGTCAGCTTTGCGACCTTAAGGAGCACGGCGCCGCCGGTCTGCACCTGTACACTATGAATCGTCCTGCGATCGCCGCGACCATTATGGAGCGCCTAGGGTAATGGAAAAACCGCACATCGATACAACCGCTGTCGAAGTGCCGGCCGACCTTGCGTCGCCGGCGCTTTACCGTGTCGATGCTGCGCACCATCCCCGTGTCGACCGTGCCGAGATGCTGCGGTATCTGGGTTACGGCGGCCAGCAGATTGAGCCCGAGCTTTCGCAGCGCATCGAACTTGTCGTTGAGCGTCTGGAACTGGATATTGAACCCCGCGGCGTGCGCCGCGTGTTTGCCGTCGATGCCGCGGGCGTGGACGAGCAGGGAGAACCCTGCATTCGCCTGGCCGGCACCAACGTTGAGCTGCGAGGTCGCGATATCTATCGACATCTCAAAGACGCCCGCTTTGCCGCGCTCATGGCATGCACCCTCGGCATGGACGCCGAGCGTCGCCTGCGTACCACGGGAGCCCAGCAGCCCCTGGAGGGAGCCGTGCTCGACGCCGCATGCTCTGCCTATGTAGAAGCCGCCGTTGAGCAGATGGACCAGCAGGTTAAGGCTGCGGCCGCCGCACACGGACTCGCCGGTAACTGGCGCTTCAGTCCCGGCTACGGCGACTGCCCGCTTACGGCACAGCGCTCAATCGTGGACGCGCTCAACGCCACGCGGCTCATCGGGCTTACCATCACGCCCACCAGCCTGCTCATGCCCACCAAGAGCGTGACCGCGGTGATCGGTCTGTTCGACGGCGAGGTCCACGACGCCCAGAGCCGCCCCACCTGCAATATCTGCCGCATGCGCGAGCACTGTCGCTTCCGCGCCGCCCACACCACCTGCTATTCCAGCCATTAGGAGCCCTCGATGTTTACTCCGCTTATCACTCATGATTCTGACGGCACTGCATTGGCGGCACCCGTTGATGCCGCACGTCGCAACGGTGCCACGTACAAGACGCGCACAATCGACGACCTTCGCATTAAGGACGATCGCCTGCGCGCCGCCATCGAGGGCACGGGGCATCTGCTGTTCGACGGCGGCATGGGCACCATGCTGCAGGCGGCCGGCATGAAGGCCGGAGCCCTGCCCGAGCTGCTCAACTTTGAGGAGCCCCAGGTCATTACCGACATTCAGCGCCAGTACGTCGAGGCTGGCTGCGACGTGATCACCGCCAACACCTTTGGCGCCAACGCCCACAAGCTCGACGGTGCCGCCACCGTGGCAGACGTCTTTGCCGCGGCCGTCGCCTGTGCCCGCGAGGCCGGCGCCCGCTATGTCGCCGGCGATATCGGCCCCATCGGCGCGCTGCTTCGCCCCCTGGGTACCCTGAGCTTCGACGAGGCCTATGACCTCTTTGCCGAGGAAGTGCGTGCCAGCGTCGATGCGGGCGTGGACCTCTTTATTATCGAGACCATGACTGACCTTGCCGAGATCAAGGCGGCGGTCCTCGCCTGCCGCGAGAACTCCGACCTGCCCGTCTTTGCCACCATGACTTTTGAGGAAGACGGTCGCACCTTCCTGGGCACGAGTCCCGAGGTTGCCGCCATCACGCTCGATGCCATCGGCGCCGACGTTTTGGGCATCAACTGCAGCCAAGGACCGGCCGAGCTTCGAGGACTCGCCGCACGTATGCTCACCGTTACCGACAAGCCCATCATGGTGCAGGCCAATGCAGGACTCCCCCATGTGGACGACGACGGCAACACCGTCTTTGATATCCAGGCCCCCGAATACGCCGAGGCCGTCGCCGGCATGATCGCCGACGGCGTGAGCGTCGTGGGCGGTTGCTGCGGTACCACGCCCACGCACATGGCAGCGCTGCGCACGCTTATCGATAACCACACGCCCAGTCCGCGCCACCGCAAGCCCAGCATGTCGGTCACAAGCGCCCAGACCGTGGTGGACCTCCCCTGCGACGGCCACAAAATCGCCGTCATCGGCGAGCGCATCAACCCCACCGGTAAAAAACGCCTGCAGCAGGCCCTGCGCGACGGCGATCTGGACTACGTCGTAAGCCAGGGCATCAGCCAGCAAGAACAGGGCGCCGATATCTTGGACGTCAACGTGGGCCTGCCCGAGATCGACGAGGTCAAGGTCATCCAGCAAGCGACCGAGCAGCTCCAAGGCTCCACGCTGCTGCCGCTGCAGATCGACTCCACCGACCCCGCAGCCGTCGAGGCCGCCGTGCGCCGCTACGCCGGCAAGCCCATCATCAACTCGGTCAATGGCAAGCAGCAGATCATGGATGAGATCTTTCCACTGGTCGCCCACTACGGCACCAACGTTGTCGGCCTTACGCTCGACGAAGGCGGCATCCCCGATACCGCCGAGGCTCGCTTCGCCATCGCCGAGCGCATCGTGGCCGAGGCTGCCCGCTACGGCATCGGACCGGACCGCATCCTCATCGACTGCCTGGTCATGACCGCCTCGACCAACCAGCGCCAGGCCGAGCAGATCCTGCGTGCCATGTCCCTGTGCAAGGAGCGCCTGGGTGTCAAATGCGCGCTCGGCGTGTCGAACATCAGCTTTGGCCTGCCTGCCCGCCCGCTGCTGGGCTCGGTCTTTTTGGCCGCCGCCTTTGGCGCGGGCCTCGATGCCCCCATCATGAACCCGGGCTCCAAGCGCTTTATGGACACCGTCTACAGCTATCGCGTCCTGAGCGTTGAGGACGAGGGCTCGACCGGATACATCGAGCGCTACGCCGGCTGGACCGATCCGTATAAGATCGCCGCAAACCCGGCAGCAGCTCAGGCCGCATCGAGTGATGCCGTGCCCGCCGCTGGTGTCACCAGCACCGACGGCAACGACGACCCCATCCGCCACATGGTCGTCTCGGGCCGCAAGGGAGAGATCGCTGCCGAGACCGAGCGTCTGCTGGCAGACCACGACGCTATGGACCTCATCAACAATCACTTTATCCCCGCCCTCGACGAAGTTGGCGTCCTCTTTGACCAGGGAAAGTTCTTCTTGCCGCAGCTCATGGCCTCGGCCGAGGCCGCGCGTGTGGGCTTCGACACCATCAAGCGCCTGATGCCCGCCGGCGAGATTGCCGACAAGGGCAAGATCTGCGTGGCCACCGTCAAGGGCGACATCCACGATATTGGCAAGAACATCGTCAAAATGCTGCTCGACAACTACGGCTACACCGTCTTTGACCTGGGCCGCGACGTCGATCCACAGGAGGTGCTCAAGACCGTCAAGGAGCGCGATATCAAACTCGTCGGCCTCTCGGCGCTTATGACCACCACCGTCGTCGCCATGGAGGAGACCATCAAGCTGCTCCATGCCGAGGTGCCGGGCGTCAAGATCATCGTAGGCGGCGCCGTGCTCACCCCCGAATACGCCAAGCAGATCGGCGCGGACTACTACGCCAAGGATGCCGCCGAAAGCGCGCGCATCGCCGAAGAGGTCTTTGGGCAGTAACACAACGGAAACAACCGAGCACCAAAACGTGCCGCATGCGCCACTTGGCACGTGCGGCACGTTAGAATAGAAAAGACTATGCTCGTTTTGGCAGATAGGAGCGCAAGGATGGCGATCACGCCCGCAGAAATCGCGGAAACCCGCGGCATGGTTGAGGAACAGAACCTCGACATCAGGACCATCACCATGGGTGTTTCGCTCATGGGTTGCGGTGACGAGAACCTCGACCGCATGTGCACGAAGATCTACGACCACGTGACGCACACGGCTGAGCACCTGGTCGAGACCGCTGAGAACCTCGAGCGCGAGTACGGTATCCCTATCGTCAACAAGCGCGTTTCCGTCACCCCGGTGGCGCAGATCGCCGCGTGCTGCAAGGATGAGGACCTCACCCCCATCGCGCACGCCCTCGACCGCGCGGCCGAGACGCTCGGCATCGATTACCTGGGCGGCTTCTCCGCGCTCGTCCAGAAGGGCATCGGCGACGCCGACCGCCGCGTCATCCAGTCCATCCCCCAGGCGCTCGCCACCACGAGCCGCGTCTGCTCCAGCGTCAACGTCGCCAGCCTGCGCGCCGGTATCAACATGGATGCCGTGCTCATGGCCGCCCAGACCATCATCGATGCCGCTAAACTCACGGCCGACCAGGATTCCGTTGGCGCGTCCAAGTTTGTCTGCTTTGCCAATATGGTCGAGGACTCCCCGTTTATGGCG
>USBX01000044.1 GCA_900552995.1 uncultured Collinsella sp. | reverse complement strand
GCCTTATCGTCGGCAGCGTCAGATGTGTATAAGAGACAGGTATGGGCGACGTCGTCGGCATTATCGAGAAGGCCCAGGAGGCGGCCGACGCCGAGCAGCTCGAGGCTGCCGAGCGTATGCTGCGCGAGGGCTTTACCATGAACGACATGCTCGACCAGATGAAGGCCGTCAAGAAGATGGGCGGCATGAAGGGCATTCTGGGCATGCTTCCCGGTGGTCAGCGCGCGCTCAACCAGATGGGCGGCAACCTGGACGAGGGCATCTTTGACAAGAACGAGGCCATCATCATGTCGATGACCAAGGAGGAGCGCCTGCGTCCCTCTATCATCAACGGCCAGCGTCGCGCGCGTATCGCCAAGGGCGCCGGCGTGACCCCCACCGAGGTCAATAGCCTTATGAAGCAGTGGGGCGAGATGAACAAGATGATGGGCCGCATGCGCACGATGGCCAATCAGGCACAGGCCGGCGGCAAGAAGGGCAAAAAGGGCAAGAAGGGCAAGAAGATGCGCATGCCCAATATTCCCGGTCTGGATGCCATGGGCTTGGGCGGCATGGGCGGCCTGGGAACGGGTGGTCCTAAGTCCGATATGGACCTGCTGCGCCAGATGGAAGCGCAGATGCGCAATAAGAAATAGGGCTGTAATTCCAGCTTGATATGGCAAAGGCCACTCGGAAGCTGCCGGGTGGCCTCTGTTGTTGGCTTTGATAGTTGGGCTGCGTTCAGCGTCGCGCCCCGAGCTCGCGGTGCCGTGCCGTTAGTGGCAGCCGCAGCCCTCGTGGCCCTCGTGCTCGTGATGGCCGTGGCAGCTGCAGGACTCGCCATGTTCGTGGGCGTGGTCATGGCCGTGGCAGTCGCAGGTGGCCTCGCCGTTCTGTGCGAGCGTGCCGGCAATGAGGGCCTCGACGCAGGCATCGCAGCTGCCCTGGGCGCCCGCATAGACCGTGATGCCGGCTTGGGCAAGCGCGTTGATAGCGCCGCCGCCGATACCGCCGCAAATGAGCGTGTCAACGCCACCGTTGGCAAGCAGGCCCGCCAAGGCGCCGTGGCCGGTGCCGCCGGTGCCTACGACCTGCTCGTTGAGCACCTTGCCATCCTGGATGTCGTAGATCTTGAACTGCTCGCTGCGGCCAAAGTGCATAAAGATGTTGCCGTTGTCGTACGTCGTTGCCACCCTCATGGTGCCGACCTCCTTTGCTGGCCATGCGGCCGTCGTCGTGGCGATGGGGGAGTACGCGATATTGCCGCCCTCGATGACGAGCGCTCGTCCGTTGACCAGCGCGTTTGCCACCTTGCGATGCGCGCGACTGCTGATTGCCGCCACCGTGGCGCGGGCGATGCCCATGTGCAGGGCGACGGCCTCCTGATTGAGGCCCTCCAGATCGCACAGGCGCAGTACTTCGAGCTCATCGACCGTCATATCGATAGCGTCTCCGCTGGCAAGGCCATCGGGGGTAAAGCCGCGATATTCGGGGATGATCCCAACGCGGCGCAGTTTTTCGCGTCTTCCAGCCATACACTCTCCAAATCTGACATATGTCAACAATAGAATAGCGAACGTGCGGATTTGCGCAAGGAATTTCTGGCATATGTCAGAAAATGAGGGCTTATGTTTGGGCTGTGGGGCCGCGTGCGCCTGGGCTACAATGAATCTCGCTTGTAGGCGACTGACAGGAGGGTCAATGAGCAAAGCTGATCAACAGTTTGTAACCATGTGCCGCGATATCTTGGACCATGGCACCACCACCGAGGGCCAAAAGGTCCGCCCGGTGTGGGAGGACGGCACCCCTGCCTATACCATTAAAAACTTTGGTGTCACGGCGCGCTATGATCTGCGCGAGGAGTTTCCCGCGCTCACCCTGCGCCGTACGGCGCTTAAGTCTGCCATGGACGAGATTCTGTGGATCTATCAAAAGAAGTCCAATAACGTGCATGACCTCAACAGCCATATCTGGGATGAGTGGGCCGATGAGACCGGTTCCATCGGTAAAGCCTACGGCTATCAGATTGGTCAGAAGAGCCATTACGCCGAGGGCGACTTCGACCAGATGGACCGTGTACTGTACGACCTTAAGCACACGCCGTATAGTCGCCGCATTATGACCAATACGTACGTGTTTAGCGATCTGTCCGAGATGCACCTTTATCCATGCGCCTATAGCGTGACCTATAACGTGACGCAGCGTCCTCAGGACGACAAGCCGACGCTCAACATGATTCTCAACCAGCGCAGCCAGGACATTTTGGCCGCGAACAACTGGAACGTGTGCCAGTACGCCATTTTGCTGATGATGGTCGCGCAGTCGGTCGATATGATTCCCGGTGAGCTGCTGCACGTGATCGCCGACGCCCATATCTATGATCGTCATGTCGATATCGTCCGCGAGCTTATCGAGCGTCCGCAGTTTGCGGCACCCAAGGTAACGCTCAACCCCGATGTGCATGACTTCTATGCGTTTACGACCGATGACCTGATCGTCGAGGGCTATGAGCACGGCCCGCAGGTCAAGAACATTCCCATTGCGGTGTAGGTGGTGCTCATGACGTGTAAGCTATCTGCTATCGTCGCCGTGTGTGAGGATTGGGGCATTGGGTGCGAGGGCGACATGGTGGTGTCCAATCGCGCCGACATGCGCCATTTTGTGGCGTGCACCAAAGGTTGCCCGGTTATTATGGGGCGCAAGACCCTGTTGAGTTTTCCCGGTGGGCGTCCGCTCAAGAACCGCCGCAATATCGTACTCACGCGCGACGAGGATTTTGCGCCCGAGGGCGTCGACGTGGTGCATAGCATTGACGAAGCGCTCGCCGCGGTTGCCGATGAGCCTGTTGCATGGGTGATCGGTGGCGGCGATGTGTATCGGCAGTTTTTGCCGTATTGCGTCGAGGCCGAGGTCACGCATAACCACTGCGTGCATGTCGTGGACACGTACTTTCCCGACTTGGACGCCGATCCCGCGTGGGAAGTTGCGCGGCGCGAAGGGGTTGCCACGATTCCCGCGGGCGAGGGCGACGAGGGTGTCGATTATGAGTTCGTAACGTATCGTCGCGTTGAGGCGTAAATCGTCCGGCGTGAACGGTATCATCGGATTGTTTGAATGCATGGGGCGGCGCTTAGCGTCGCCTCGTTTGGTATAGATGTGCTGTAAAGAAGGGTGTGGGCTGGCTGCTATGACTGATGCCGTTGAGGTTCTGCGAATTGATTCGCTCGATGACGAGCGGCTCGATGCCTACGTTCGATTGACCGAGCGCGAGCTGCGCTGCGTGCTGGAGCCGCAAAAGGGCATCTTTATCGCCGAGAGCGCCAAGGTTATCGAGCGCGCGGTGCGTGCCGGATACGAGCCGGTGAGCTTTCTTTTGGGTGAACGCTGGCTCGACCAGATGATGCCGCTGTTTGAGCGTCTGTTTGTGCGCGAGGGCGCGGATCCGGTTCCTGTGTTCGTGGCCTCCATGGAGCTTATGGAGCAGTTGACGGGCTTTAACGTGACGCGCGGTGCGCTCGCGGCGTTTCGTCGTCCGCGCCAGATTCCGGTTGATGAGTTCTTGGGTGGCGTCGTCGAGGCGGCGGGCGAGCGCCCGGTGCGCGTGTGCGTGCTCGAGGGTATTGTCGACCACACGAACGTGGGTGCGATTTTCCGCTCGGCCGCTGCGCTCAATGTCGACGGTATTTTGGTCAGTCCGACGTGCTGCGACCCGCTGTATCGTCGCTCGGCTCGTGTAAGCATGGGCACGGTGTTTCAGGTGCCGTGGACGCGTATTGGCAGCGAGGCGCGCGTGTGGCCGCACGATGGCCTGGCTGCGCTGCACAATGTCGGCTTTTCGTGTGCTGCCATGGCGTTGACGGACGATTCCGTATCGCTGGACGATCCCGTGCTGCAGGAGATTGACCGCTTGGCAATCTTTATGGGTACCGAGGGTACCGGCTTGGGCGCCAAGACCATTGCCGGCTGTGACCACGCGGTGCGTATTCCGATGGCGCACGGGGTCGATTCGCTCAACGTGGCCGCGGCAAGTGCTGTTGCCTTTTGGCAGCTGTGCCCGCATGTGAGCAACGAGTACCACTACCAGCCGGGGCTGTATCACTAGGCAGATAGTTAGCACCGGGCTCTGGTTCGGGGCGTTTCGGCCGACGTCGGTCGGTGCTAAGCTGGTATTGGCTTTGGTCTTAAATTGCCGTTTTGTTGTTTGACGTACGCTGGTGGGGAGGGCGTGTGGCTAAGAAATCTACGGCTATCGATGTAACGCAAGGTGTCATTTGGCAGCAATTACTGTCGCTGTGCGTTCCCATCTTTTTTAGTTCGTTTTTTCAGCAGGCCTACACGCTTATCGGTACGTATATCGTCGGTCAGTTTGGCGGCAAGCTCGCGCTGGGTGGCATTCAAGCCACGATGGTGCTCACCGAGCTCTGCATTGGCTTTTGCGTTGGCGTCGGCGCCGGCTGCGCGGTCATTACCGGTCAGTATTTTGGCCAGCACGATGATGAGCGACTGAGTCGTTCGGTCCATACGGCCATGACGCTCGCGCTAGTGGGCGGTATCGTTTTCTCGATTCTTGGCATAGTGTTCGTTGAGCCCATGCTAGTGCTTATGAACACGCCGCACGAGCTACTTGCCGAGGGCGTTGCCTATGCTCGCTGTTATTTTGCCGCGATGGTTGCGGCGCTGCTGCTTAATATGGGAACCGCACTGCTGCGTGCCGTGGGCGACACGCGCGGGCCTGCTGTGATTATCGCTTCCGGCTGCCTTGTTAATGCGGTGCTGGATGTCATCTTCGTTGCTGTGCTTCATATGGAGGCGCTGGGCTGCGGCATCGCAGTGGCGCTGACCATTTGCTCCAATGCAACGATGATCGTGTTGCGCATGATGCGCGCTCCGGGTGCATGGCGTCTTTCGCTGTCTAAGCTCGGCATCGATCGCGATATTTGCAAGAGTATGATCTCGTGTGGTCTGCCACTCGGTTTTCAATCGGCTGCCTATTCGATCTCGAACGTGCTGATCCAGGTGTCGGTTAATTCGTTTGGCTCCGATGTCACAACTGCTTGGGGTCTATCTGGGCGCCTGGATGGCATTATCTGGATGGTGACCGAGGCGCTCGGCGTATCGATCACCACGTTCTCGGCGCAGAACTTTGGCGCGCGCAATTACGAGCGCATGCGCAAGGGATATCACACGTCGCTCGTGCTGTCGTTTATGCTCATTGGTGGCCTGTCTGCCGTGCTCCTGGTGTTCTCGGGTCCTCTGTCGCGTTTGTTTGTCGACGATGCTTCGATTTCGGCGTACACCACGACGATTCTTCATTTCATCGCGCCGTTCTACGCGATCTTCTCGATTATCGAGAACGCGTCGGGCTCCATTCGCGGTGCCGGCGTGAGCTTGCAGCCCATGCTGCTCACGATTTTTGGCACTGTCGTGCTCAGGGTGATCTGGGTGTTTGCGATTATGCCGTTCGATCCGTCTCTTGAGCACCTGCTGTTGGTTTACCCCGTAACCTGGCTCATCACGGCCACGATGTTCACCATCTACCACCACAGCGGCAACTGGCTCGGCCGCCCTACTGCCTAGCCATTGGGGACGTCCGCAATGGCTAGTATTCGATGCCTTGGCGGGCTAGGAGGCCTTCGTCGAAGTAGTGTTTGACGGGGCGCATTTCGGTTACTAGGTCTGCAAGGTCGGCGAGGGGCAGCAAGCCACGGCCGGTGAACACGAGCTCCGTGGTGGTTGGTTTCATCGCGATCAACGCTTCGACATCTTCGCGCGTCACAAAGCCCCGTCGCATGGCTTCTCCCAGCTCATCCAAGATCAGCACGTCGACCTGGCTAATCTGCTCGCGCGCCAGCTCCATGATCTGTGCGGCACAGGCTTCGGGCGTGTCGCGGTCGGCTTGTACGATGCGTAGCCCCAATCGAGGTGCCGCGTCATGTTCGGCGCAGTGCAGCTTCTTGGCAAACTGAAGCATGAGCACGTTAAGTCCATAGCCCGTGGCGCGCAGCGCGAGGCCCAGCGCAGCCGTCGTCTTGCCCTTGCCGTCGCCCGTATAGATTTGAACCTTGCCGACTTCCAGTGATGCCAACTCTGTCCTTTCGTGCCCGGCGTCGGTTTATCGTCGCTTGGGTTGGGTATTCTAGAAAGCATTATCAACCCCAGTAGATGGAGTTCAAGCAGATGGAGATGGATGACAACAAGCGTAGACGGAATATGATCCTCTACGTGCTCATCGCCTTCGTCGTCTACCTCGTGCTCTCGACCGTTCTGTTCCCCAACATCGGTCACACGCAGCAGATTACGAAGACCGATTACTCGACGTTTGTCAAAGCGCTCGATAAGAAGAGTGTCGACAAGGTCGAGTACAACACGGACGATTACTCGATTTATTACACCAAGAAGGGCGAGGACGAGAACATCGCCTATAAGACGACCGGTGTGCCGAACGATGCGGGCTTTACCGATCGCGTGCTTGAGTCTGGCGCTTCGCTGGAGTCGGTCGTTCCCGATAAGAACTCGGGTTTGATGACCTACTACCTGCTCACACTCATTCTTCCCATGGCGATTTTCTTCCTCATCGGTTGGTGGCTCAACCGCCGCATGAAGAAGGCTATGGGCGATGACGGCCCGTCGATGAACTTTGGCGGCGGCGGTTTTGGCGGCGGCGGACTGGGTAAGTCCGGCGCGCGCGTGATCGCCTCCAAGGACGTGGGCGTGACCTTTAAGGACGTCGCCGGCCAGGAAGAGGCCAAGGAGTCTCTCAAGGAGGTCGTCGACTTTCTGGAGAAGCCGCAGCGCTACGAGGAGATCGGCGCCAAGCTGCCGCGCGGTGCTCTCCTTGTTGGCCCTCCGGGTACCGGTAAGACCCTGCTTGCCAAGGCTGTTGCCGGCGAGGCCGGTGTTCCGTTCTTTAGCGTTTCGGGCTCTGAGTTCGTTG
>USBX01000043.1 GCA_900552995.1 uncultured Collinsella sp. | reverse complement strand
TTAGCGAGTGTCTCGTGGGCTCGGAGATGTGTATAAGAGACAGACCCAAGCCCAGGTCGTGCAAGGTCTGCAAGCGCGCCTGTACCTTTTTGAGTCCCAGCGTGGCGTCGAGGGCCTCGTCCACACTCATGTCCATGAGCTGCGGCAACGTCAGTAAGCTCCCGTCCTTGCCCTCGCAATGGATATGCGAAGCCGCGTCTGCATAACGTGAGCCGCGACATGCCGGACAGACGATCTCGACGTCGGGCAAAAACTGCACGTCGAGCGATATCGAGCCCGTGCCATCGCACGTAGGGCAGCGCAAAGCGCCAGTGTTGTAGCTAAAGGCGCCCGCCTTGTAGCCGGCTGCCTTGGCCTCGGGCGTACGGGCGAAGGCGCGACGCAGCTCGTCATGGATGTCGGCATAAGTCGCCACCGTCGAGCGCACGTTGGCGCCGATAGGCGTAGCGTCAATCAGGTTTGCGCGGGCGATGCCTTCGGCATCGACCCAACGCACGTGCCCCGGCAGACGCTCGCCGGCTGCCTGCGCCTTAAGCGCCGGGATGAGCGTCTCAAGCACCAACGTCGTCTTACCCGAACCCGAAACGCCCGTCACCGCAACGAGACGGCCGCGCGGGATATCGACTTCGAGCGGTTTGACAGTATGGATGGTATCGGTTGCCATACGGATGTGGCCCTGGTCGAACATTTCGTCGTCAGTCACCTGCGGACGCAAACGCTTGGAGTCCGATCTCAAAAACGGCGCGATGCGGCTGCCCTGCGATTGTTCGACCTCGTCCACCGTGCCAGCGGCAATCACATTACCGCCGCCTGCTCCGGCAATGGGGCCCATCTCGACCAGATAGTCGGCTTCTGCCAGCACGCGCGTATCGTGATCGACAACGACCACGGTGTTGCCGTCATCTACCAAATCGCGCATCACGCCTACCAAGCCGTCGACATTGGCAGGATGCAGACCGATCGAGGGCTCGTCGAGCACATACAACACGCCCGTCGATCGGTTGCGCACCACGCGGGCGAGCTGCACGCGTTGGCGCTCACCCGTGGACAGCGTGGCGCCGGCGCGATCGAGCGAAAGGTAATCGAGACCCAGCTCGACCAGACGACGGGCCGCGCCCAAAAACGAATCGCAGATATCCGTCGCCATGGGCCGCATCTCGGTCGGCAAGGATTCGGGCACGCCGCGCACCCACTCAATCGCCTCACCCAGCGTCATAGCCGCGGCCTGCGCCAGATTGATACCGCGCACCTGGGGATGGCGTGCGGCCTCGGAAAGACGCGTGCCGCCACAGTCACGGCATGGCCCCTCGCGCAAAAAGCGCGCCACGCGCTTGAGGCCCTTGTCGTCCTTAACCTTGGCGAGCGCATTCTCGACGGTATAGACAGCGTTGTAATAGGTAAAATCGAGCGGCGTGGCGCCCTCGCCGTTTTTGGGAACGTAGAGAATGTGCTTTTTAACCGCCGGACCGTGGAACACGATGTCGCGCTCTTGAGGCGTGAGCTGGTTAAACGGCACGTCGGTGCGCACGCCCATCTCGCCGGCTACCTGCTTCATCAGATCCCACATGAGCGTACCCCAGGGAAGCACCGCGCCTTCGTTGATGGTCTTTGACTCGTCGGGCACCAGGCTCGCTTCGTCCACCTCGCGCATGACACCGGTGCCGCCGCAGGTAGGGCACGCACCGCCGCTGTTAAAGGCAAGGTCCTCGGCACTCGGCGCGTAGAACTCGCGGCCGCATGCGGGGCACGTGAGCGACAGGCCCGCAGCCACGTTAAGGCTCGGCTCCACACGCGCCCCGCAATGTGGGCACACGTGATGGGCACAGCGGCTAAAGAGCAAACGCAGACTGTTGTTGAGCTCGGTCATGGTACCAAAGGTCGAGCGCACGCCTGGCACACTGGGACGCTGATGCAACGCGAGTGCCGCCGGTACGTGCAATACCTCGTCCACCTGGGCGTGCTCGGCCTGCGTCAGGCGACGTCGAGTATAGGCGCTGAGCGCCTCCAGGTAACGGCGCGAGCCCTCGGCATAAAGAACTCCCAGCGCCAGCGAGCTCTTGCCCGAGCCCGACACGCCGGCAATGCCCACGAGCCTCCCCAGCGGAATATCGATATCGATGTCCTTGAGATTGTGGACACGTGCACCGCGCACCTCGATAGCCTGCGGGCTCATCTTCTGTTCCGTCACCTTTATCACCCTACTCATGCCATAAAACGCGGTCGCGGATATACTCGCCCAGCATGGGCACGGTAAACCGCACAAGGCCGTATCCGGCGGCCTCGATGACGCGCTCGCGAATCAGGCTTGCGCGATATTTACTCGCCCAGCTCTGGGTACGGTCGCAGCGCTCAATGATATCCGCCGTGCGCGTCGGCTTGTCCTCGTCAGTAGCCATGGCCTCGATAAAAAGGCGCTGTGGACTGCGCAGCCCGTAATACAGGGGCGCATCGACCGCTTCGTAGAACTCGGAGACGGCATCCGCATGGCCATCCTCGACATCGCGCCTTTCAATGACCTGCGAGTTGCGCCGGACAGCAGAGCGCCACATGTAATATCCCACCAGCTGAACCATATAGGGATGCCCCATACTCTTGCGCGCCGCAAGGTCCGCCGTTTCCGCGTCAACGTAAAGACCAGCGTCTTTAACCGTCTGGATATATGAATCGCGCACCTTGGGCAAAGATATTGCCCCCAGCGTACGCTGCTGGGCACGCCGCAAAAACGTCACGCTCGGCTCTTCGAGCAGGTCGTCAACCATACTGGGCAAGCCAGCGAACACCAGCGCAAGACCGCGCTGGTCGCTATCGGACAAGCCCGTGGCATCCTGATCTCCGAGCACCTGCTGATAGAGAACGGCAAGAGCCGCCAGCTCCTCGATAGACGCAGATTGCGCCTCGTCAATCGCAAACAGCATGCCCTTTCCCGGCTCGAGCCTCTTGAGGCGCTCGTTGACCAGCCCTCGCAATGTCTCGCCTTTTGCCCGCGCCGCCTCGACCGACATCCGGCCAAACGACGGCCCAAACTCCATTGACGTCACAACGGGTTTATTCGAGCGAAGCGCGTCGGCCAAGCGGTCGCACAAACCAAGCGAAGCGGAATCGGAGACAACCGCCCATCCGCGCTCGCTGGCTAGACGTTGCAGCTCCCGCAGGAGAACCGTTTTGCCACAGCCGCGGTTTCCCGTAATGAGCATGAGCCTGCCCGGCGCTCCGGCGCCGTTGTCGAGCCCTTCCTCAAAATCTTCGATGACCGACTCGCGACCGATGAGTATCGGAGGCCGCTTACCAGCTGTGGGCTTAAAGGGATTTGGATTCATATCGGCCTCCTCGGATTGGCAAACCCTGGTAACAGTTATACCAACTTATACCGAGTTATACCAACAGGATGCGGCAAAGAGACTGACCCTCTATCACCTATGGCCGAAAAACTCGGCGTCCGCCGCTCGCCAGGGGCGGAAGGTGGCGGGATCGACCTTTACATGAGCTGCGGCGGGTACGTCGTACCATTTGACCGCGTAGCCGGCGCCGTGAGAGCAAAAGACCGAGTCGGGCGTGTTGGGCAGATCGGCCTCGGGCTCATAGGCGGCCGTCTCGATTACGCGCTCGGCATCATGGCAAGCCGCATAACCGGCGAACTCCAGGTACAGATGACCGCGCCCGCTCGTGTAGGCAGCCACCTCCAGCGCGTAATCCTGCACCTCAGATGCCGGCACGCGACCCACAAGCTTCGCCCGGTCTCCCGCCATCGTCGGCGGCTCGTACTCGGCACCCATGCGTGTGGCATCTGACAACGCCCGGCCCACGCACTCCCCCGGCACCTCGAGCTCAAAGTGGTACCACGGCTCCAGCAACACGTCTGCGCCGACCTCGCGCGCCTGCATCAAACCCTGGCGAATCGCGCGATACGTGGCCTGGCGAAAATCGCCGCCCTCGGTGTGTTTGGCATGCGCGCGGCCGCCCGTGAGCGTAATGCGCACATCGGTGATGGGCGAGCCCGTCAGCACGCCCAGGTGGTCGCGCTCCATAGCGTTGGTGAGTGCCAAACGCTGCCAGTTAAGATCGAGCTCGTCGGTCGAGGTCACGGTGCCAAACTGTACGCCCGAGCCCGCCGGCAACGGCTCCAGGCGCAGATGCACCTCGGCATAGTGGCGCAGCGGCTCAAAGTGGCCCACGCCCTCGACCGGCCGCGAAATAGTCTCCTTATAGAGAATGCCGCCGGGCTCAAACGCAACCGAAAGGCCAAAGCGATCGGCCAACACCCGCTGCACGACCTCGAGTTGCACGGCGCCCATCAACTGCAAATGGATCTGCTCAAGATGCGTATTCCAGCTTACGCCGAGCATGGGATCTTCGTCCGCCAACTCACTCAGCGCTTTAAACACCGCATGAACGTCGTGTTCGCCCGGCAGCACCGTATAGGTGAGGACCGGAGCGATGACGGGCGCATCGCCCGCGGGCTCCGCGCCCAGGGCGTCCCCTGGGCGAACGTGCGCAAGACCCGTCACGGCGCAAATACCGCCAGCAGCAACTTCTTGGGCAAGCTCATACTTCTCGCCGTTATAGATGCGTACCTGATCGACCTTCTGTTCCCACGCCTCGGCACTGGAACGCCCGCTGATCATCTGTTTTGCGCGCAGCGTGCCGCCGGTCACTTTAACCCAAGCCAAGCGCTCGCCACGATCCCCGCGGCTGACACGATAGACGCGCGCGGCAAACTCCGGGAGCCACGCCTGCTCACGCATCAGCGCGCATATACCATCCAGTAGCTCGTCAACGCCTTGGTCCTTGAGCGCCGAGCCGGCAAAGCAGGGAAAGAGCTTGCGCTCGGCAACCATGCGCGACAGCGTTGCGACAGAAAGCTCACCCGCTTCAAGAAACTCCTCGAGCGCCGCTTCGTCCAACGCAGCAGCGTCCTCCTGAACGGCGGCGCCCGCCAGCAGCTCGTTGGCATCCAGGCAGCCCTCGGAAAGACGCTGCCCGAGTTGTGCCAGCAAAACATCGCGGCCGGGATTCTCCAAATCGATTTTGTTGATGAAGATGAACGTCGGGATGTCATAGCGTGCAAGCAGGCGCCACAGGGTTTCGGTGTGCCCCTGCACGCCATCGTTGGCGCCCACCACCAGAATCGCGTAGTCCAGGGCACGCAGTGTGCGCTCCGCCTCGGCAGAAAAATCGACATGGCCGGGAGCATCCACGAGCATGACGTGGGTATCGCCGTGGTCGAGCACGGCCTGCGACGAGAAAATCGTGATACCGCGCTCGCGCTCGATCGTGTTAGTGTCCAGATGCGAATCGCCATCGTCCACGCGGCCACGCTTGCGAATGCGGCCCGCGTTGAACAGCATGGCCTCGGCCAACGTGGTCTTGCCGGCATCGACATGCGCCAAGATTCCAACGACCGCTTGCTTCGACATGGCTCTCCTCTTATTGCAAGCCCATCGCACGCGGCAACGGGCGTTCACGCTCCACACTGGATGATACAATTTACGGGCCGGTGGGCGAAGCGGGCCCTATCCCCCGACCGAGCTCATCGCCCCGCGTTGCCGCGCGGCGATTTTTGTAGGTTCGCGCCTTGCGAAAGCCGGCACCTCCCCATTTTGTCTGCCCGGGTTCATCTGGGGCGGTAACAATGCGAGTCCCACAACGACGCGTTTTACCAAAAATGGCCCCACTCGGGGCCATTTTTTATTTGAGCTGGGTGATGATACGTGCCTTGGCTCCTACGCCTCGCGCAGCCAATCAAACGCGACACGCGCCGTGCCGTCGGACACATAGACGATACCGACACGCTCGAACCCCGCCTTGGCGATGGCGCCCTGCATGGGCAAGTTGTCCTCGTGCGTGTCAATACGCAGATGGTCGGCGCATTCCTTGGCAAAGGCAAACATCGCCGCCGCGATACCGTGCACGGTGCCGTCGGATGCCACGCGATGCAGCACGGCATACGGAGTGTCGCTGCGCCATTGACCGTCCTCAACCACGTCATAGCACTCGTCCGGACCCGGTAAAAAGGCAAACGTCGCCACCACGCGGCCGTCGACTTCGCACACGTAACTGCCACCAGCGGCAATATCGGCAGCCAGCTGCTCGGCCGAAGGCGTGCCCTCGGGCCACTGCGTGGCGTTGCCATGCGCGCGCATAAAGGCGCGGGCCGCGTCATAGATAGCCATGACGGCGGGAATGTCGGTATCGAGGGTTTTTCTGATCATCACGCGGCGACCTCACGTTTATTGGTATCACTTTGATTGAGCAATGATACCAACGTTTGGAAAGGGCAAGGAGCGGATGGGAAGCAAAAAGCGAGCCGCCTGGTCAAAGGCCAAAAGCGAGTTTTTGGGCGCTGCCACCGGCGGCGATATGAGCGACCTGTTTGCGCGCGAGGACGAGCGCCGCGATGCCCTGGACGCCGAGCGCGATGAGGCTTGGCGCTACAAGTCGTGCGAGCGCAAAAACCGCTACGACACACGCGCCGAGGCCGAGGCCGTTATGGCCGACTGCGAAAACCGTGGACGACGTGGCTTGGCCTGCTACAAATGTGAATACTGCGGCGGGTGGCACCTGACGTCGCACCCTTGGAAATAGGCGCCGCATCGGCGCGACACTCACGCAGCGGCGCGGCACCGACACATCGCCGGCCATCGCACGCAAACTACGGGCGCGGCGGCACCAAAACATCGTAGCGGACGGCCTTGCCCGCAAGCTGATAGCTCGGCTTAACGCCGGCAAGCAGTGGCCCCTTCACCGGCCGTTTGATAACGATCTTGCGCGGCCGCACCGCAAGCGCGGCTTCGACCAGCGCCTCCTCATCGGCACACGGCTGCTCCAGATGGTGCAAGAGTTGGAACTTCTTTTTAACCGCCGCGCTCTTGGTGCGCTCGGGAAACATGGGGTCCAGATACACCTGTCTCTTATACACATCTCCGAGCCCACGAGACACTCGCTAATCTC
>USBX01000042.1 GCA_900552995.1 uncultured Collinsella sp. | reverse complement strand
TTATCGTCGGCAGCGTCAGATGTGTATAAGAGACAGTTCCCGGAGGCATCGAGATAAGACCCATGATGGTCATGGCGGTCACGGACTTACCGGAGCCGGACTCACCGACGACGCCCAGGGTCTCGCCGCGATCGAGCGTGTAGGACACACCGTCGACAGCGCGAACCACGCCATCCTCGGTGTGGAAATACATCTTAAGGTCATCGACCTCGAGCAGATGCTGGCCCTCGGGAACCGGCTGGTCCTTCAGGTCCACATAGTTCTTGTTCTTCTTCATCCTTATGCGTCCTTCATCTTGACGTCGAGGGCGTCGCGCAGACCATCACCCAACAGGGTGAAGGCGAGCACCGTCGAGAGAATTGCCAGACCGGGCATGATCATCATCCAGGGAGCAGTCAGAAGATACTGCTGACCGTCCTGAATCATAGAGCCCCACGAAGGCGTAGGCGGAATAACACCCATACCGAGGAAGGACAGGGCAGACTCGGTCAGAATAGCGCCACCAATGTTCATGGTCGCATAGACCACGATGGAGGCGACGGAGTTCGGGAAGATATGGCGCATAACGATACGCGCATCGGATGCACCCATAGCGCGAGCGGCGTCAACATAGTCGTTCTCTTTGACCGTCAGGATCGCGGATCGGAAGACGCGCGCAATCGAAGGCCAGCCGAGAATGCCGATGGCGATAAAGACATTCTGAAGACCACGGCCGATAACGGCGATCATGGCGACAACGAACAGCACGTACGGGAACGCCAGGAAGATGTCCGCACAGCGCATGATGATCGTATCCCAGATGCCGCCATAGAAACCGGCCAGGGCGCCCATGACCAGACCGATCACCGTGGAGATGGCGGTGGCCATAATACCGACGGAAAGCGAAACGCGCGCGCCGTAGATAACACGGACGAGAATGTCACGACCAAGAGAGTCGGTGCCAAACGGGTGCTCGGCACACGGAGCCAGCAGCGAAGTCTCGGCCATGGTCGTCGAGTCAGAAGCCGTCGGCGACCCGAGCCAGGGCTTAGCCCACAGGTCTGCGGTCAAGGCAACCAAAACGACGATGATGATCCAGCAGACACCGATAACGGCGAGCTTGTTCTTACGAAGACGCTTAAAAGCGTCGCCCCACAGCGTGCGGGACTTGGCGGGAGCAGATGCGGCCTTGGTGGCGGTAGCCTGCTCCTGAGACTGAGAATCAGTTTCCTGCATGAGACGTACCTCCCTTAGGCCTTATCCGACGGACCGCCAAGGCGGATGCGCGGGTCGAGGAATGCATAGCTAATGTCGACGAGCAGGTTGATCACCATAACGACGACAACAATGAGCGTAACGCCGCCCATAACGATGGGCCAGTCGCGCATGCTAATGGCGCGGTAGACCTCGAAGCCGATGCCGGGCCAGTTAAAGACCGTCTCGGTCAGGATGGCGCCCGAAAGCATGCCGCCGAAGTCGACACCAATATAGGTAACGACGGGAATGAGTGCATTCTTAAGCGCATGCTTGATAATGATCGCGCGATTGGAGAGACCCTTGGCCTTTGCCGTACGGATGTAATCCTGGTTCATGACGTCGAGCAGCTGCGAACGCATGATGCGGGCAGCATAGGCGGTCGAAACCGAAGCCAGCGTAATGGTCGGAAGCACATAGTGCATCCAATCCTGATACTGAGAGCTGGAACCGCCGGCACCCGAGATCGGCATGGAGAATGCACCGCCCGTGGCATCCTTAAGGATGACGCCAAAGAACAGCTGCAGCAGCATACCGAGCCAGAATGCAGGAACGGCAACGAGGATCGACGTGGTCAGCGTTACCAAAATATCCCAGAAGGAATAACGCTTTACCGCCGAAATGATACCCGCACCGATACCCATGATCGCCTCGAGTACGATGGCGCACGCGGCAAGTTTGACCGTATACGGATACTTCTGGGCGAAGATTTCCGTAACCGGCAGCTTGCGCTGATACGAATTGCCCAGATCGCCATGAAGCAGGCCGTTCATGTAATACAAGTAACGGTCCACGAGCGACGTTTGAACGGGGTCGCCGTTCTCGTCAAGGATCGCGTTGCCGTCCTCGTCCGTCTGGACCAGGTGATAGCGAACACGAAGCTGAAGCTCCACCTCGGGGGACAGAGCCTTGTCTCCACCGATCAGCTTGATCGGATCTCCCGGCACGATATTCTGGAGGGCGAACAGAATCAGCGTAACGCCCAAAAACACCGGGATGAACTGAAGCACACGTTTAACGATGTACTTACCCATACCACTCCCCTATCTAGGGATTAACCTAAATGGGATGCCGATCGCCAGACCGGCATCCCAAAATTACCATCAGCCAGTTTACCCCAGGTTAGGGAGAACTGTATGTTTCCCATGAGGTCTACGTAAATACTTGACCCTCACGGAAGCTGCAAACTCTTAAGCGAGCTCAGCGGTACCCAGATCGGCGTGCTTCTGCGGATCGACATAGAGGTGCTTGATGCGATCGGAGCCGGCGATGGTGTGCGTGTAGAACATCACCGGGATGACCGGGCAGTCGGCAGCGACCATTGCGTCGGCCTCCTGCATCTTAGCGACGCGCTCCTTGTCGTCAACCGTAGTGCGAGCCTCGTCGACCTTGGCGTCGAACTCGGGGTTGTTGTAACCAGAGCGGTTGTCGCCACCGAGGGAGTCGGAGTGGAACAGCGGATACAGGAAGTTGTCCATGATCGGGTAGTCGGCAATCCAGCCCAGACGACCGAACTGATAGTTGAAGTTCTGATACTGCTCGAGCAGGGCAGACCACTCGGGGGTATCGGAGACAGCGGTAACGCCAACCTTGGCGAGGTCGCCGATGATGGACTCCATGATCTCCTTGTGGCCACCGTCCTGGTTGTAGGAAAGGGTCACACTAATGCCACGGTCACCGTTGGCACCGGCAGGAGCAACCTTGTCGAGGTACTCGTTAGCCTTGTCGACGTCGTAGGCGCAGAACTCCCATGCGCCCTCCTTGTAGCCATCGATGCCCGGAGGAACAATGCCGTCGGCGGGGGTACGGGTACCCTTGAAGATGGTCTTGCAGATGGCCTCACGGTTAATGGCCAGGGAGATACCCCTACGCAGGTCAGCGTTGTTGAACGGCTCGGCCGTGTTGTTGCAGGTCAGGTAGTAGGTGGAAGGCTCGGCGCCGAGCAGCATGCGCTCGCCGTCACCCATGGTGTAGCCGTCCTTGGACACGCCGCGATCCTTCTTGGCGGCATCGATCTGAGCGACGGGAACGTCGCAGACATCGAGGTTACCGGCCTGGAACTCCTTGTAAGCGGTCTCCATGTCCTTGATGACCTGGAAGTGGATGCCATCGATCTTGGCCTTGTCGCCATAGTAATCGTCGAACTTCTTGACGTTGATCTCCTGGCCATCCTCCCACTTGCCGTCCATCATGAACGGGCCGTTACCGACCGGGGCAAGGTAGAAGCTCTTGACATCGGACTCGGCGCACTCGGGAACCGGGGCCAGAGCCGGGTGAGAGGCGACGAAGGGGAAGTCGGCGTAAGCGGAAGACAGCTTGACGACGAGGGTCTCATCGTCAGGGCACGTAACACCGCTGAGCTCGGTGGCGTTACCGGCAAGCAGATCGTCATAGCCCTCGACCATGGAAAGGTGATAGGAGACCTCAGAAGGGCCATACTCGGTAGCGATGGCCGACTTGGTGTTGACCAGACGCTCCCAACCGAGCTTGAAGGACTTAGAGGTAACGTCGTCACCGTTGTGGAACTTGGCCTTCTTGATCTTGAAGGTAAACTCGGTGGCGTCGTCGTTGGACTCAAAGGACTCGCAAGCCAGCGGAACGATCTCGCCCTTCTCGGCGTCGTAAGAGGTCAGAGCGTCAAAGAGCTGATACTCGACCTGAGTACCCTGGTCCTCCTGGACGTTGTAGGGGTCGATGCAGACCGGGTTGTTGATGTAGAAGTTCAGCGTCGAACCGGACTCAGAACCGGAAGCGTCGCCGCCCTTCTTGCCACATGCGGCAAGAAAAGCCATGGAGCTCGCAGCAAGGGTGCCGCCAACAAAGGCGCGACGACCCATAACGGGCTGGTGGAACATAGAATCAGCCATGCCATCCTCCTTATGAGATAGGACAAAGTGAATTCGGCCGGGCAACGTCGAGACAGCCCAATCGAACCATTCAAACGCGGTCCGCTGTTATGGCTGGTTATGCAATGCGGGCCAACGTTTTGCAATACAGTAGCGCATTTTATGCACGATTTGGGGCTAATTCCGGTTAACGGTCAAGAATTTCTTTAGTTGGGCGCAGTATGTGGTGATATTTTTGACTCTGTTACGAATATGTAAACAAAAAAGGGTCCCGCACTTACGGAACCCTTTACAAGTACTTATGCGGCTCGTGATTAGTAGCCCACGATGCCCTGCGGGAAGAAGAACATGCACAGCACGACGCACACGGCAAACACGACAGCCATGATGACGGTCAGGCGGTCGAGGTTCTGCTCCATAACGCCTGTGGCAGAGCTGGAGTTATACAGCGAGCTAGCGATCATATCCGAAACGCCGGTACCCTTACCGGAATGCATCAGGACGAGAATCGTCAGCGCCACGGCAGAAACAGCCCAAACGACAAACAGAAGAATCTGGAACGGACCCATAGATAAGCTCCTTAATAGAACAGTTCAAACTCCAGTACTGTACCACAATCCCCCGCTCTCCCCTACCTGCCACTCAAGGACGGGGTGGAAATGGCAGAAATACCAAAAAGGGGGTTGTCCGGTTGTGGACAACCCCCTTGCTAGAAAACGGTATTTGTTTTCTATTAGGCCTCGGTAGCGAGCACGCGGCCCGTCATCTCGGCGGAAGGCTCAATACCAGCCATGGTGAGCATGGTCGGAGCGATATCGGAAAGACGGCCGTCCTCGATACCGGTGAGCTTGGCCTTCTCATCAACGATGATGAACGGCACGCGGTTGGTGGTGTGAGCCGTAAACGGATGCTTGGAGCCGTCGGAAGCAACGTCAAACATGTGATCGGCGTTGCCGTGGTCGGCGGTAATCAGTGCAAAGCCGCCCTTGGCGAGAATCGCCGGGACAACCTTGGACAGGGCATCGTCAACAGCCTCAACGGCCTTAACGGCAGCGTCGAAGACACCGGTGTGACCAACCATGTCGCAGTTCGCGAAGTTCACGATGTAGAAATCAGCGCGATCCTCGTTGATGGCGGCGACGAGCTTCTCGGTAACCTCGGGAGCGCTCATCTCGGGCTGCAGATCGTAGGTAGCAACCTTGGGGGAAGCGACGAGCACGCGCTCCTCGCCCTCCTTGGGCTCCTCGATGCCACCGTTGAGGAAGAACGTCACGTGGGCGTACTTCTCGGTCTCGGCAGTGTGCAGCTGCTTCAGGCCATTGGCGGCGATAACGTCGGCCAGGACGTTCTCGGGGAACGTCTTGGGGAAGGCGACCTCGACGTCAAACGTCGGATCATACTCGGTCATCGTCACAAAGTGCGAAAGCTTGATCTGCTCGCGCTCAAAGCCGTCGAACTCCTTGTCCGTGAACACGCGGGTCATCTGACGAGCACGGTCGGGACGGAAGTTGAAGAAGATGGCCGCGTCGCCCTCGTGAATGCCCTCGTTGTGGGCAGCGAAGGGCTCGACGAACTCGTCGCCGCGCGGGTCCTTCTCGTAGTAGGCCTTGATACCGGCAACGGGGTCGGTATCAGCATCGGACGCGTTGACCATGACGTCGTAGGCACGCTGGATGCGCTCCCAGCGGTTGTCGCGGTCCATGGCCCAATAGCGGCCCGAAACGGTGGCAACGCGAGCGTCGCAACCGGTCTCCTCGGAGATCTTAGCCAGGAAGGCGCAGAACTCACTCATGTAACCGGCACCGGACTGCGGGTCAACGTCGCGGCCATCCATGAAGGCGTGGACGCGAACGGTCTTGACGCCATGCTGGGCAGCCATCTTGACCAGAGCCTCGACGTGGTTCATGTGAGAATGAACACCGCCAGGGCTCATAAGGCCCATGAGGTGCAGGGTCTTGCCTTCGGCCTTGACATCGTCCATAGCCTTAACGAAGACCTCGTTCTTGGCGATGGAGCCGTCCTTGATAGCGTTATTGATGCGCGAAAGCTCCTGGAACACGATGCGGCCGGCACCGATGTTGAGGTGACCCACCTCGGAGTTACCCATCTGGCCGTCGGGAAGGCCCACGTCCTCGCCCGAAGCACCGAGCGTGGTGTGAGGATACTTCTCGTACAGGCTATCAAGGAAGGGCGTCTTGGCAGCGGCGACGGCGTTCTCGCCATCGGCCGGAGCCAGGCCACAGCCGTCCATGATGATCAGGAGTGCAGGAAGATGACGCTGTGCCATATGTCCTACTCGCCTGCCTTGACGACCATAGAGGCGAAGTCGGCAGCCTTGAGCGAAGCGCCGCCCACGAGGGCGCCGTCAACGTCGGGCTTGGCGACGAGCTCGGCGATGTTGCCGGGCTTGGCAGAGCCACCATAGAGAACGCGGATGCCGTTAGCGAGCTCCTCGCCAAACATCTCCTTGAGGGTCTCACGGATAGCGCCGCAGACCTCCTGAGCGTCCTCAGCGGTAGCGGTCTTGCCGGTGCCGATGGCCCAGATGGGCTCGTAGGCGACGACGACCTGCTTGGGGCAGGTGATCTCAAGACCAGCAAGGCCAGCCTTGACCTGGTTCACGACGTGCTCGACATAGGTGCCAGCCTCGCGGACCTCGAGGGACTCGCCGCAGCAGAAGACGGGAACAAGACCGGCGGCAACGAGAGCCTTGGCCTTCTTGTTCTGATCCTCGTCGGTCTCGTGGAAGTAGTCGCGACGCTCGGAGTGACCGATGATGCAGTAGGTGCAGCCAGCGGACTTGAGCATGTCGCAAGAGGACTCACCGGTGAAGGCACCCTTGGCCTCCCAGTACACGTTCTGTGCACCGAGGGCGATGGGGGCAGCCTGAATGCGGTCATGAACCTGTCTCTTATACACATCTCCGAGCCCACGAGACACTCGCTAATCTCG
>USBX01000041.1 GCA_900552995.1 uncultured Collinsella sp. | reverse complement strand
GATTAGCGAGTGTCTCGTGGGCTCGGAGATGTGTATAAGAGACAGTTGTAGATCTCGCCGTTGAAGACGATAACGACGCTGCCGTCCTCATTGGCCATGGGCTGAGCGCCGGCCTCGGTCAGGTCGAGGATCGACAGGCGGCGGAAGCCCAGGGCAACGCGGCCGTCGATAAACTGACCGCCCATGTCGGGACCGCGATGGACGATGCGGTCCATCATCTTGGTGAGCACCTCGGATTGGTTATCCGTCCCACCGACAAAACCGACAAAACCGCACATATACTATCCCCTCTGCTGTTGCTGGGCATCAAATCGAATCAGTAGCTTTTGAGTATACCCGAGGGCGTAAAGAGGGGCGGAATGTTCAGGCAATCTCAACTGAATCAGCTCCGCTGTGACACGCGCCGGTTACCTTTAATGGATATGAGATGAATGAGGCGATTGTTTTGCTATACTCTCTCCGCACGGGCGATTGGCGCAACGGTTAGCGCAGGTGCTTTACACGCACAAGGCTGGGGGTTCGAATCCCTCATCGCCCACCATTGAATTGGAAACGGTCCTCGCAAGGGGACCGTTTTTGTTTGGGCCCAGCGCAGCACGCGAGGGCCGCAGGCCCGAAGCGAAAGCGGGCGGCGCCAGCCGCACGCGGACATCCCTCATCGCCCACCACTGAATTGTTAGGCCTCCAGCGATGGAGGCCTTTCCTTTTTCAGGCCCAGCGCATGGGATTCGAACCCACCAGCACGTCTGTCACAAAGGCCGTGGCCAGAAAATGGCAAAAATGAGTACTGCTACCTTGCTTACAACATATCAGAAGATAATATTTGCTTAAGTTACGCAACATATGTCCATTATAAGGACTAGCAATTGGATCAAAATCGTACATTCATCGCCATTTCGACTAGCTATCTGGCCTTATTAGTCCAAAATTGCTGTTACCAAATCGGTAACAGTACTCATATTTGATGTTTTTTGACCAGCAGGTCTCCCCGCCTTAGCAAATCTAAGGCAAAACGGGCTCCAGACCGCCGAATCGTGCCGCATATGGCACATCCGCAGTCCGGAACCCGGTCCAAATTGAGTTATTGCGCCGCGTTAGCCCAAGACACCCGACAGAATCTCGATCAGACTGTCTACGTCAGCTTCCTCGCAGACGAGAGGCGGCAAGAAACGCAGCGTATGGGCACCCGTAGCGTTAATCACGGCACCGGCGGCCAGCGCGCGGGCAACAATATCATGCGCGTCGCCCGCGGCATCATCCAGATCACAGCCGAGCATCAAGCCGCGGCCACGCACCTCGGTCACGTGCGGCAGCTTGGCGAGCTTTGCCTCCATATAGGCGCCTACCTTGGCAACATGGTCGGCATAATCGCCGTGCACGAGCGCGGAGAGCGTCGCGGCGCACGCCGCGATGGCCAAGCAGCTACCGCCAAAAGTCGAACCGTGGTCGCCCGGCTTAAACACGTCGGCAATCTCCTTCTTTGCTACGACGGCACCCATGGGCACGCCATCAGCAATGCCCTTGGCAAGGCTCATGATGTCGGGTTCCACGCCATAGGTTTGGAATGCAAACGGCTTGCCGGAGCGGAAGATGCCGCACTGGACCTCGTCGGCGATAAGCACGGCGCCCACTTCGTGTGCCAGGTCGCGCGCTGCCGCCATAAACTCCTCGGTCATGGGGTGCACACCGCTCTCGCCCTGAATCGGCTCGAGCATCACGGCACAAATTTCGCTCCCCAGCTGCTTAAATTTCGCACGCAGTTCATCGATATCGTTGGGCGTGCAGGCCACAAAGCCACCCGGCAGCGGGCGGAAACTATCCTGCAGCCAATCCTGCATAGTGGCGGCAATGGTCTCGAGCGTACGGCCGTGGAAGCCGCCGCGCATGCACACGATGGTGTTGCCGCCGTTACCGGCACGCTTGGCGTACAGGCGCGCGAGCTTCATCGAGCCCTCGTTGGCCTCGGCGCCGGAGTTGGCAAAGAAGGTCTCCCAAACCTGCTCATCCGCAGCCGCGGCACCAAGTGCAGCTGCCGTGGTCTCATCGCCAGCGGCAATGGCATCGGCAAGCACGCGCGCACCATCTACGTCGTCGTTAGCAAGCTTGGACAGCAGCGCCGCGACCTGTCCACGCTGCTCGATGTAGAAGTAATTGGAGACATGCATGAGCTTTTTGGTCTGTGCCTCGAGCGCCGAGAGCACAGCCGGGTCGCCATGACCTAGGCTGCACACGCCGATGCCGGCAAGAAAGTCGAGGTACTCACGACCATCGTCGCCGGTGAGCTTCATGCCGTGACCCTCGACAAACTCGACCGGAGAGCGGCCAAAGGTATGCATAACGTAATGGGATTCAAGCGATTGCTGAGCTGCAAGTGACATGGGATGCCTTTCGTTGAGCGCCGGACGGCGCAGGCCTATGGGTGCAGAAATGGGGCGGCTGAGGGTCAGTTAGACCGTCTGAAGCTTCTCGACCTCGTCAAGGTTCTCGGTCAGACGCGCAGCAAACGTCGAAAGCGGATGCGGATGCGTATCGAACTCGTAGGCCGTCTCGGTGGAATGGATCACGGTGCCGACGCCGGCATCGGTCAGCAGCTCCAGCAGCAGCGAATGCGGCGTGGTACCGTTGATGATGTGAGCGCGAAATACGCCTCCGGCAAGCGCATCGACGGCAGCACGCAGCTTGGGAATCATGCCCTTATCGACCTCGCCGCCGTAGAGCATCTCATTGACCTCGTCGAGCGTCAGATTGGAGATAAGCGAATCCTTGTCGCTAAAGTCCTTGTACAGGCCGTCGACGTCGGTCAAGAAAATCGCTTTGTGCGCATGGAGCGCCGCCGCAACGGCACCGGCGGCGGTATCGGCGTTGATGTTGAAGAAACCGCCGTCCTCCCCCGCCGCGACGGTAGCGATGACGGGGATGTACTCGCTATCGAGCAGGCGCTCGATATAGTCGGTGTTGACGTGCGTGACCTTGCCTACGCGGCCGAGTTCGGGGTCGAGCGGCTCGGCGATGAGCGTACCGGCATCGCTGCCCGACACGCCCACGGCCAGGTTGCCGTGATGGTTGAGTGCCGCGACCAGCTCCTGGTTGACCTTACCGCCCAGCACCTCGCGCACGATATCCATGGTCGCCGGCGTGGTCACGCGCTGGCCGTTCTTAAACTCGACGGGGATGTCGTAGTGGCTCAGCGCCTCGTTGATGGCCTTGCCGCCACCGTGCACGATAACAGGGCGCATGCCGATGATCTTGAGCAGCACGATGTCGCTCATCACGTCGCGGCGCAGCTGCTCATCAACCATGGCGGCTCCGCCATATTTGATAACAACCGTCTTGCCGGTCAGGTTCTTAATCCACGGCAGCGCTTCGAACAGCAGCTGCGCGGTTGCTTCGTTGGATTCGCTTGAACGACAATCGCGTGCGAATTTCATAATCTGCCTCGTCTTTCGTATCGTTATCGCGCCGTGCTCCGCTGTCAGCAATCGCGGCAAGATGCGCAGCGTGCCTGGAATCTAGGAACGGTAGTCGCCGTTGATGGAGATGTATTCATGCGTGAGGTCGCAGGTCCACACGGTCGTTGCCGCGTCGCCTGCGCCCAGGTCGGCCGAGATCACGATCTCGGGCGCCTCGAAACGTCGTAGAGCCTCGTCCTCGTCAAAGGGAACAGTCAGACCATCGCGACAGACAGGCATACCCATCATGTCGATGGAAACGTCTTCCTGATTAAACTTCACGCCGCACTTGCCAAGCGCCATAGCAACGCGGCCCCAGTTGCAGTCGTGGCCGGCGATGCAGGTCTTAACGAGCGGCGAGTTGGCAACGGCACGGGCGGCGATATCGGCCTCCTCGTCGTTCACGGCGCCGGTAACGTTGACCGTAACAAGCTTGGATGCGCCCTCACCATCGGCGGCGATATTGCGTGCCAGGCTCTCGCACACCTCGTGCACGGCAAATGCCAACTCGTCAAAAGCATCGGAGCCCTCGACGATAGGCTCGGCATCTGCGGCAGCGGCGCCGGAGGCAAGCATGATGCAGGTGTCGTTGGTCGAGGTATCGGAATCGACCGTCACCTTGTTAAAGGTCTGCTTAACGGTCGAGAGCAACAGGGTGTGGAGCGCCGCCGGCTCGACGGGGGCATCGGTGGTGATAACTGCGATCATGGTGGCCATGTTGGGCATGATCATGCCCGAGCCCTTGCACATTCCGCCTACCGTATAGACATTGCCCGCATGACCCGCAGCCTCACTGACGTAGGATACGGCGTACTCCTTGGAGTGCGTGTCAGTCGTCATGATGGCGCGAGCGGCATCGGCGCCACCGTGGGCGGAGAGCGCCTCGTAGGCAGCAGGAATGGCGGTCTCAAACGTGTCGATCGACAGAATCTGGCCAATCACACCCGTGGAGGCGACGAGGATCTGCTGGGGCTCGCAGCCGATGACCTGCGAGGCGATGTTGCAGGTCTCGCGCGCGCAGGCAAGACCGGTCTCACCCGTGGCGGCGTTGGCATTGCCAGAGTTGATAGAAACACCGGCGATGATGCCATAGCCCTTGTCGGCGCCGCCCAGGTTGGCACGGCTTACCTGCACGGGCGCCGCACAAAAGCGGTTGGTCGTAAACACGCCGGCCCCGGGACAGGGTTTATCGGGCACGACGAGTGCGTAATCCAGGCGCTCGGGATTCTTGCGGAACCCAGCGTGGATGCCCGCAGCTTTAAAACCAGCCGCAGCCGTAACGCCACCCTCGACGGCGCGAATCTTGATATCGAACTGCTCAGCATTCATCGTCTTTATGACTCCTTATGTCAAACAAAAACGGGCATCGGTTGGTGCGCCATGCCAGCCACAATCATGTGACCAGCTTAAAAGTGGCGCCCCACTCGATGCCCGACTACCAAATCGTCAACAATCGAATGTGCTACACCGGGCACGCCACTGTGGGCAAGCCTCGTCGCTCGTCAAAACCAAAGACGATGTTGGCGCACTGGACCGCCTGGCCTGCTGCACCCTTGCACAGATTGTCGATGGCGCCCGTAGCCACCAGAACGCCCGCACGCTTGTTGAGCGCGAGGCCGATCTGGGCGGCGTTGGTGCCGACGACCGAAGCCGTCTTGGGTTGCTGGCCGGCATCGAGTACGCGCACGAAGGTGCGACCGGCGTAGAACTTCTTGTAATGGTCGACAACGCCCTCAAGGGTCAAGGTATCGATAGCCTGCGGCGTAAGCGTCATCGTCACCGTAGAGAGCAGACCGCGCTTGAGCGGTGCCAGGTGCGGGGTAAAGACGACACGATCGGTTAGGCCCAGAATTTGCTCGATTTCGGGCGTATGGCGATGTTTGCCTACGCCATAGGCCTCCAGGTTCTCGTCCGCGCTACAAAAATGGGCGCGGGCGTTGCAGGACTTACCGGCGCCCGTCACGCCGCTAATGGCATCGACAATCACGGGGCCGCTCTCGGCCACCCAGCCCGCACGCACGGCAGGAGCGGCGGCAAGGCTCGTTGCGGTGGGATAGCAGCCGGCGCAGGCGACCAGCACAGGCTTGCCAGCGGCATGGCTGGAAGCAGCGGTCTCCAAGTCCTGGCAGAACAGCTCGGGCAGACCAAAAGCGCGGGTCTTGAGCAGCTCGGGGCTCGTATGCTCAGCGGCATACCACGCCTCAAAGACGGACGGGTCGCTCAGACGGTAATCGGCCGAAAGATCAAAGCAGGAGACACCCGCGGCAAGCAGCGCGGGCACCTGTGCCATGGCAGCCGTGTGCGGCACGGCAAGAAAGACCGCATCGCAGCTCTTGAGCTCGGGGGCGTCATGCGTGGTAAAAACCAGATCGCTCACGCCGGCAAAGCTCGGATACACCGTGGACAGCGGCCGGCCGGCATCGGCGTTGGACGTAATGGCAACAAGTTCAAACTCGGGATGGCCGAGCACGAGGCGAATGAGCTCGGCTCCGGCATATCCAGCCGCGCCGACGATTCCAACCTTTACAGACATATCAGACTCCTTGTCTGCAGTTATGCAGCAATGCGCATTCCGCAGCCGTCGTTATGAAGTGGGTTGAAACTTTAGCACCAGAAGATGCATATTCACGCAAATAGTTTGCATCTTCATGCATTGAAACATGCCCGACATATTTGCTTGAAGTAATTGACAAATAGGAGCGGGCCCCGTATTGACCGGCACTCCTTACGGCGCCGGGCAATACGGGGCCCGCCCATGCGAAAACCAAGTTGTAGGATGAGCCAGCCTGGCTAGAGCTCGACCGGTACCCATTCGTCGTGATTGCAGATAAACGCCTCGGGATCCTCGACGCTAAAGAAGACAAGCGTGGGGTCGTCGGGCCCCTCATAGTGCTCACTCAAGCGCTCAAGATGCTTCCATCCGGCCTCGCGCATTTCGCTCGAAGCCCGGTCATCCAGGCCCGCATGCCCGCGCAAGATCAACCAGCCATGGCCCGGCCACCAACTCGTGGCCTCAAAGCGCTGGTTTTGCAGCAGCTCTTGCCACACATCTTTGGTGCGCGCCGTTACAAACCACAGCTTGCCGTCCTGAATCTGCGCAAACGAGAACGGACGCACATGCGGCTGCCCGTCCACACTCGTCGCCAGATACCACGCCGGCACCGACGTCAGATACTCCAGCACCGTATTCAATCCGTCCACGTTTCCTCCTGTACTAGCTAGTTTGGGAGCCTGGTTTGTGCGAGCTAGAGCTCCAGGCGCTCCTCGCTGCCGTCGATATCACAGAAGCGCGCGGCAATGTTGCGGACCGAAAAGAAAGCAAGGCGGCCGTCGTTGGCACTCTCGTGTTCCTCGCCAATGCCCACCATGTGCTTAAAACCCGCTTGACGCACCTTGTCGCTCGCAACTGCGTCGTCCTCAAGTGCGGCTTCGCCGGTCAATACGATCCAACATTCCCCCGGCTTCCAGCCCGAGAGCTCAAACTTGGGATTCGCGCTCAGCTCCGCCCACACATCTTTGTCGCGCGACGTACAAAACCACAGTTTACCGTCATCGACCATGGCAAACGAAAACGGCCTCACGCGAGGCTGATGCCCGTCGGCTACATCGGTCGTGGCCAGATACCACGCCGGAATGCGCCTG
>USBX01000040.1 GCA_900552995.1 uncultured Collinsella sp. | reverse complement strand
TTTCAACCCTGTAGCCCAACGGGACCCAACCCATCAGCCCACCGACCTAAGGGTTATGCGTGGGGCGCACCGGCCAACGGGCACGAGGATTCGCAACAAAGGCAACGTAGCTCCGGTCGGGAGGGGCAGGGCGAGTTTTCCGTAGATTCCGCACGAGCCGAAGGCCACTTAATGTGGCCTTCGTGCGAGCCCAGGACTTGACCGAGCGGAAAACTCGCCCTGCCCCTCCCGACCGGAGCGTATGCAGGGTTTGTGTGCGAATCCTCGTGCCCGTTGACCGACGCCGGGGTCCCCGCCATAATACTTTCGGTTCACGCACGAATCCGCTGCCAGAGACAGCCGGTGCAAACGGGCATCGCCCGCGAGCTTAATGGGACATCCCGCCAGCCGAGGTGGTCGAGTAGATATGTCTTCTCGCCCCCGTCGCTCATGCAGCGCGGGGGCTTTCTTTTTGGACATGCCCCCGTCACGTCCTTGTGGCGGACCGTGCCCGGAAAGAATTCGAGGAGGTGTAATTCATGCCCCAGCAGTACAAAATCGACAAGGTTGCAGAGATCGAGTCCCGTATCGCCGAGAACGCCGGTCTGTTCGTCGTCAACTACAACGGTCTGACGGTTAAGCAGGCTCAGGAGCTGCGTCATCAGCTTCGCGAGTGCGGCGCCGAGATGAAGGTCTACAAGAACAACCTGGTCAAGATCGCCCTCAAGAACCAGGAGCAGCCCGAGATCGACGAGATCCTCGCCGGCCCCGTCGCTTATGTGTTCTACGAGACCGAGCCGGTCGAGGCCGCTAAGGCCCTTAAGGACTTCTCCGCTAAGTCCAAGGGCGTCCTTGAGATCAAGGGCGGTATCTCCGACGGCAAGGCCGTTTCCGCTGATGATGTTAAGGCTATCGCCGAGCTGCCCACCAAGGATCAGCTTCTCGGCCAGATCGCCGGTCTCATCTCCGGTTTCGCTCGCGACATTGCTGTCTGCGTCAACGGCGTTTCCTCTGGTCTCGCTCGTTCGATCCAGCAGGTCTCCGAGCAGAAGGCAGCCTAGTCGCTGTTTTCACCCGCGGCGGCAACGCCGCACCCCTGGCGCATTCGCGCCGTGTTTTAACTGATCTCCGTGCACAGACACGGAAACCGAAAGGACTTAGAAATGGCTAAGCTTACCACCGATGAGATCATCGATGCTCTTAAGGAAATGACCCTTCTCGAGGCTTCCGAGCTCGTCAAGGCTATTGAGGACACCTTCGGCGTTTCCGCCGCTGCTCCTCCCGCTGTTGTCGCCGCTCCCGCTGCTGGCGCTGCTGAGGCCGAGGAGAAGACCGAGTTTGACGTCGTGCTCGAGGGCTTCGGCGACAACAAGATCCAGGTCATCAAGGCCGTCCGTGAGCTCACCAACCTTGGCCTGAAGGAGGCCAAGGAGGTCGTCGAGGGCGCTCCCAAGGCTGTTCTCGAGGGTGCCAAGAAGGAGGACGCCGAGGCTGCCAAGGAGAAGCTCGAGGCTGCTGGCGCTGCTGTCACCCTCAAGTAATCAGGCTTTCTCGCCAGATTTCTTTGCAGACGGGGTTCGCATTGCGAGCCCCGTCTTTTTTGTTTTTCGGTCCCTCGGCATCGGTTGCTCAAACTGCCATGTTCTGTGATTTGCGTCGTATCGGGTGCCCTGCCGTTGGGCAATAAAATTGCACCATTCGAGCAATAATTTGCGTTGACCTGCTGAAGAATTGTCTCTGCCTTGTAGCGACATATAGTTCCAGCGGTAAGATGCTTGGGTATCGCAATTTGGTCTGCGGCTGTGTGCCGCACGCATGGGGCGCTTTTGCGCCTGCGAAAGGATCTTTGAATAACATGAAGGCAATCATCCCCGCCGCCGGTCTTGGCACGCGTTTTCTGCCTGGCACCAAGTGCACGCCCAAAGAGATGCTGCCGGTGCTCGACAAGCCCGTCATTCAGTACGTCGTCGAGGAGGCACTCGACCCCGAGGAGGTCGACGACGCCATCATCGTTACTTCTCCCGGCAAGCCCGAGCTGCTGAACTACTTCCAGCCCGACCGTTCGCTCGAGAACCTGCTGCGCGAGCGCGGCAAGAACGCCTATGCCGATGCCGTCGCCCACGCTGGCGGTATGCCGGTCGACTTCCGTTATCAGTACGAGCCCAAGGGCCTCGGCCATGCTATTCGCTCTGCTGCCGACGCCGTGGCAGGGGAGAACTTCCTGGTTCTTCTGGGCGACTACGTTGTGCCTAACCGCGATATCTGCGACAAGATGCTCGCCGTTTCCAAGGAGCACGGTGGCGCTTCGGTTATCGCCGTCGCTGCTTGCTCGCCCGAGGAAGTCAGCCGCTACGGCGTTATCGCCGGCGAGCGCGTCGGTTCGCTCGAGGGCGCCGAGGACGTTGCCGATGCCGAGCCGGGCGCTGTCTGGCGTATCGGCGGTCTGGTTGAGAAGCCCGCTCCCGAGGCCGCTCCGTCCAACCTGTACATCGTCGGTCGCTACCTGCTGAGCCCGCTGGTCATGGACCTGCTGGCAGATCAGCAGGCCGGCAAGGGCGGCGAGATCCAGCTCACCGACGCCATGGCCCGTTCGCTCGACCGCGAGGCCATGTATGCGGTCGTCATCGACCCGCTGTCGGGCTACGACACCGGCACTCCCTCTGGCTGGATGGCCACCAACGCCCTCATGGCTGCAAGCGACCCCCGCTTTGCCGATGCCTTCTGGGACGCCATCGACGAGCGCGGCGGATTGATGCGCAAGTAAGCCTTCGGGCACCGACATTTACGGGCGCGGACTTCGGTTCGCGCCCGTTTTTTATAAGAGCTGCGATTGCCGGCTCTCTGTTCACAGAAAATATATGAACAGATGTTCGATACACATATATCTACCTGCGTGTTTTCTGTCGAAAAACTTTGCTACTCCAAAAACTCAATCGCGTCAAGGCTTTTCTTGCCCAACGGTCGGTACCTGATAAACTATTAGGTTGCGATAACTGGCGAAGCTATGCCTCGCCAACCCACCGAGCATTTCCGTGAAGGAGGAAAAACCTGGTGACCTACGCATACACTGCCACTGAGCGCAAGCGCGTCAGCTTCGGGAAAATCCCGGAGGCCATGGAGCTCCCCAACCTTATCTCTGTTCAAAGGGAATCCTTTGAGCGTTTTAAGGATGAGGGCCTTCGTGAGGCGTTCAAGGAATCCAGCCCCATCCAGAGTCAGAACCATGTTCTCGAGGTTACCTTCGGCGAGCATCAGTTCGGCGACCCCGCGCACACCGTCGAGGAGTGCCGCGAGAAGGATATGACCTATCAGGCTCCGCTTCTGACCGACGTCCGTCTCACCAACAAGGAGACCGGCGAGATCAAGGAGCAGCTCGTCTTCATGGGCGACTTCCCCATGATGACCGATCAGGGCACCTTCATCATCAACGGTACCGAGCGTATCGTCGTCTCGCAGCTCGTCCGCTCCCCGGGCGTGTACTACAGCTCCGAGATGGATTCGGGCAAGCAGATCTACAAGGCCCAGATCATCCCGTCCCGCGGTGCCTGGCTTGAGTTTGAGGTCGACAAGCGCGACCAGCTCATGGTCTCCATCGACCGTAAGCGCAAGCAGAGCGCCACGATGTTCCTGCGCGCCCTTGGCATTGCCGTCACCAACGACGACATCATCGAGCTGCTCGGCAACTCCGATGTGATCAAGCGCACCCTGGAGCGCGACACCGCCCTCACTCGCGAGGACGCCCTCATCGAGATCTACCGTCGCCTGCGCCCGGGCGAGCCTCCCACCGTGGACGCTTCCCGCAGCCTGCTCGAGGGCCTGCTCTTTAACCCGCAGCGCTACGATTTGGCCCGCGTCGGTCGTTACAAGGTCAACAAGAAGCTCAACCTCACCACCGAGGAAGAGGTCACGGTGCTCACCGACGAGGATATCGTCGCGACGCTGCGCTACCTCCTGTCCCTCGCTGCCGGCGAGCAGGGCTTCAAGGTCGACGACATCGACCACTTCGGCAACCGCCGCATCCGCACCGTCGGCGAGCTCGTCGCCAACCAGTTCCGTATCGGCATGAGCCGTATGGAGCGCGTCGTCCGTGAGCGCATGAGCTCCCAGGACATCGACGAGATCACCCCGCAGTCGCTCATCAACATCCGCCCGATCGTGGCCTCCATCAAGGAGTTCTTCGGTTCCTCGCAGCTCTCGCAGTTCATGGACCAGGCGAACCCCCTGACCGGTCTGACCCACAAGCGCCGTCTGTCCGCACTCGGCCCTGGTGGTCTTGCCGGCCACAAGTCCGGCTCCAGCCGCCGCACCAACGTGCCGACGGCCGTCCGCGACGTTCACAACTCGCACTACAGCCGCATGTGCCCGATCGAGACCCCCGAAGGCCCCAACATCGGCCTGATCGGCTCGCTCGCCCTCTACGCCCGCGTCAACGAGTATGGCTTCATCGAGGCCCCGTTCCGTCGCGTCGAGAACGGCGTTGCCACCGACCAGATCGACTGGATGACCGCTGACGAGGAAGAGAAGCACGTCATCGCGCCGGCCAACACGCCGCTCGATCCCAAGACCAACGAGTTCATCACGACCGATGCCGAGGGCAAGATCGTCCGTCCGCACACCGTGATCGCCCGTACCCGCGACTTCGACGGCTCCTTCGGCGCTCCCGCCGACGTGCCCGTCGAGGACGTCGACTACATGGACGTCTCGCCGCGTCAGATGCTCTCCGTCGCAGCCACGCTGATCCCGTTCCTCGAGCACGACGACGCCAAGCGTACGCTGATGGGCGCCAACATGCAGCGTCAGGCCGTGCCGCTGGTTCACCCCGCCGCTCCCTATGTCGGTACCGGCATGGAGCGTCGCGCCGCTCTGGACTCCGGCGAGGTCACCCTGGCCAAGAACGCCGGCGAGGTCATCTTTGCCGACGCCGCCAAGATTATCGTCAAGCATGCCGGCGGCATGGACGAGTATCACCTGGCCAAGTACCAGCGCTCCAACCAGTCCACCTGCATCAACCACCGTCCGCTCGTGCGCGTCGGTGACACCGTTGAGCAGGGCGAGCCTCTGGCTGACGGTCCTTCGACCGATCATGGCGAGCTCGCACTGGGTCAGAACCTCACCGTGGCCTACATGCCGTGGGAAGGCTTTAACTACGAGGACGGTATCGTCGTGTCCGAGCGCCTGGTGGCCGAGGACCTGCTGACGACCATCAACATCACCCGTCACGAGATCGACGCCCGCGACACCAAACTCGGTCCCGAGGAGATCACCCGCGAGATCCCGAACCTCTCCGAGGACATGCTTGCCAACCTCGACGAGGACGGCATCATCCGCATCGGCGCCGAGGTCGGCCCTGGCGACATCCTGGTCGGCAAGGTCACGCCTAAGGGCGAGAGCGCTCTGACCGCCGAGGAGCGCCTGCTGCGCGCCATCTTCGGTGCCAAGGCCCACGACGTCCGCGATACCTCCCTTAAGATGCCTCACGGCGCTTACGGCCGCGTTATCGACGTCGTCCGCTTTAGCCGCGAGAACGGCGACGACCTGGCCCCCGGCGTCAACGAGCAGGTGCGCGTCTACGTCGCCCAGCGTCGTAAGATCCAGCAGGGCGATAAGATCGCCGGCCGCCACGGCAACAAGGGTGTTATCTGTAACGTTCTGCCGGTCGAGGACATGCCCTACATGGCTGACGGTACCCCGATCGACGTTATCCTCAACCCGCTGGGCGTTCCTTCGCGTATGAACGTCGGCCAGCTGCTCGAGTGCCACCTTGGCTGGGCTGCTGCCTGCGGTTGGGATACCGAACAGGCCGACTCCGACAAGTACGTCCCCGGTCCGTTCTTCACCGCCACGCCCGTCTTCGACGGCGCCAAGGAGGACGAGATCGCCGAGGTCATCCGTCGTGCCAACAAGAACATGCTCAACAAGGCCACCGCTGCCTTTGGCGATCACATGCGCCCCGAGTTCGTCACCCAGCTTGACGAGCGCGGCAAGACCCGTCTGTTCGACGGCCGCACCGGTGAGGAGTTCCGCGAGCCCATTACCGTGGGTACGTCCTACATCCTCAAGCTCGGCCACATGGTCGACGACAAGATCCACGCCCGTTCGACCGGCCCTTACAGCCTGGTTACCCAGCAGCCTCTGGGCGGCAAGGCCCAGTTCGGCGGCCAGCGCTTCGGCGAGATGGAAGTTTGGGCACTGTACGCTTACGGTGCTTCCAACGTCCTGCAGGAGATCCTGACCGTCAAGTCCGACGATACCGTGGGCCGCGTCAAGACCTACGAGTCCATCGTCAAGGGCGAGAACGTTCCTGTCCCGGGTATCCCCGAGTCCTTCAAGGTTCTCGTCAAGGAGATTCGCTCCCTCGCACTGGACATCGAGCCCATGCACGATGCCGACGAGGACGCCTCCGCCCCTGTGACCGCCGAGGAGACCTCCGCTCTCGACGACCTGGCTGCGCTCGCCGGCGTTGACGCCGACGTCGAGGCCGAGGATGCCGAGACCGCCGAGGCACCCGAGGCTGTCGCCGCCACGACCACTGATAAGGAGTAGTTGACTGTGGCAGATTTCGAAGCTACTGATTTTGACTCGGTAAAGATCTCCCTTGCCTCCGCCGACCAGATCCGTTCCTGGTCGCACGGTGAGGTCAAGAAACCGGAGACCATCAATTACCGTACCCTCAAGCCCGAGAAGGACGGCCTGTTCTGCGAGAAGATCTTCGGTCCCGCCAAGGACTGGGAGTGCTCCTGCGGCAAGTACAAGGGCATCCGCTTTAAGGGCATCGTCTGCGAGCGCTGCGGCGTCGAGGTCACCTCGGCCAAGGTGCGTCGCGACCGCATGGGTCACATCGAGCTCGCCGCTCCCGTGTCCCACATCTGGTACTTCAAGAGCCCCACGAGCTTCCCGATGAGCCGTATGCTCGACATCAAGTCCAAGGACCTCGAGAAGGTTCTGTACTTTGCCAGCTACATCATCACCGAGGTTGACTACGAGGCTCGCGAGGCCGACGCCGACGACCTGCGCGAGGAGCTCGCCGCCGATCTGGAAGAGATCGATGCCGAGTGCGCCCGTCAGATCGAGTCCCTCACTGTCTCTTATACACATCTGACGCTGCCGACTATAAGGC
>USBX01000039.1 GCA_900552995.1 uncultured Collinsella sp. | reverse complement strand
CTACACGAGCCTTATCGTCGGCAGCGTCAGATGTGTATAAGAGACAGGAGGAAAACGGATCATCCGAGCCGTTGACGATTGTCCCCTCGACCGTGATTGGCGCGACCGACGCTGCCAACTACCAGCGTATTTGCCCTGAGTGCATTCGCTTCTCGGCCTTTGTGGTCGACGATGACGAGTGCGACCGCGGCGTCCACGGCACCAACGAGCGCATCACCCGCCGCGCCTACCTCCAGGGCGTGCGCTTCCTCATCGCCCTGCTTCAAACGCTCTAGAATGTGACAAAGCGACGGTCCCTTTGTTAGCCGTTGGGGACGTTCTTAAACGACTAGCCGTTAAGGAACGTCCCCAACGGCTACGTCCACTCATTCCGTGCGGGTTATATGCAGGTTTGCCTGCGCACGCTATCATGTATGGGTTAGACCGCAACTATGTACCCCATACGCGAAGGGATGCGCATGTATCTGAAGATCGACATGCTCTAGCTGGACTTACCCCCGCAGCGGCGCCCCGCGCCCCATCAATTCTGCCGATTTTCGCCTTCACGCATATAAAGGAGTCCGTCATGCGCGACAAGCTCGAAAAGATTATCAAGGCCTACGAGGAGCTCGAGAAGAAGCTTTCCGACCCGGCCGTCGCCTCCGACATCAAGGAGTTCACGCGTCTCAACAAGGAGTACGCGCACCAGTCCGACCTCATTGCCGCTTCGCGCGAGTACATCGGCGCGCTCGATGACATCGAGGCTGCCAAGGAAATGCTCCACGATACTACCGATGCCGATGAGAAAGAGATGCTCCAGATGGACATCTCCGAAAACGAGGCCAAGCTTCCCCAGCTCGAGGAAGACATTAAGTACATGCTCATCCCGAGCGACCCCAACGACGACAAGAACACCATCGTCGAGATTCGCTCCGCCGCCGGTGGCGACGAGGCGGCCATCTTCGCCGGCGACCTGTACAAGATGTACCAGCGCTTCTGCGAGTCGCGTGGCTGGAAGACCACCGTGCTCGATTCCAGCCCCAGCGAGGCCGGCGGCTTTAAGTCCATCGAGTTCAAGGTCGAGGGCGACCGCGTCTACTCCGTCATGAAGTACGAGTCCGGCGTGCATCGCGTCCAGCGCGTCCCCAAGACCGAGTCCCAGGGTCGCATCCAGACCTCCACGGCAACCGTCGCCGTGCTTCCCGAGGCCGAGGAGATCGACGTTCAGATCAACCAGTCCGACTTGCGCATCGATACCTACTGTGCCTCCGGCCCTGGCGGTCAGTGCGTTAACACCACCTACTCCGCCGTGCGCATCACCCACCTGCCCACCAACACCGTGGTGCAGTCGCAGGAGCAGCGCTCCCAGATCCAGAACCGCGAGGTCTGCATGCAGATGCTGCGTGCCCGTCTGTACGAGATGGAGCTCGAGAAGCAGCAGGCCGAGCTCGGCGCCGAGCGCCAGAGCCAGATTGGCCACGGCAACCGTTCCGAGAAGATCCGTACTTACAACCAGCCCCAGGACCGCGTGACCGATCACCGTATCGGCTTCAACTCCACCTACAACGGCGTCCTTCTGGGCGATCAACTCGGCACCGTCATCGAGGCACTCGCCGCCGCCGAGCGAGCCGAGAAGCTGGCACAGGCCGTGTAGTAGGTTACGCGGTTTTACAAACCGCGTAACCGGTCGACGCTGCAAACGCCCCTAAGCGGCAATCTGACGTTCAATCGTCGGTCGCGTACCAAAGTACGCTTCCCTCCTCTTTCACGTCACCTTGCTCGCTTAGGGGCGTTTTCGCTGACTTATGCTCAACCTGCGACGCTTTCGTGGCCCTAAGTAGTCATCGGGGACGTTCTTGTTTGACTAGTCCGTTTAAGAACGTCCCCAATGACTATTTATCCGGACTGCTAATTTGTGCGGGTTGTGGTTTTGTGACCTGCTGAAATTAAAGATACTGTACAACTGTACGTTAATTCGTCTTCGTAGTATATTGCTACCCGCAAAACTCGATACCATTGTGCGCTGAGACGCTAAAGCGCCTACGTACAATGGTTGTTGATAGTACGATTTGATTCAACGACAGGATGGATGGTCCAAGCGTGAGTCTCGGCAGCAAACTATCCGATGCAAAGGTCTCCTTTGCGATATTCAAGCGCGACATTAAGCGACTGCTTGTGAACCCCGTCGCCCTGGTGGTTACCCTAGGCGTGTGCGTTATTCCCTCGCTGTATGCCTGGTATAACATCGTGGCAAACTGGGATCCGTATGGAAACACCCAAGGCATCAAGATTGCTATCGCCAACAACGATCGAGGCACCCAAAACGACTTGGTGGGTGAGCTCAACGCTGGCGACAAAGTGGTCGACCAGCTCAAGGAGAATCATCAGTTGGGCTGGACGTTCGTCGACTCGACGGCCGATGCCAAGGAGGGCGTCGAGAGCGGCGAGTACTATGCCGCTATCGTGATTCCCAAGAACTTCTCGGATAACCTGGTTTCGATGCTCGACGGCAACTACCATCAGCCCAAGCTCACGTACTACGTCAATGAGAAGAAGAGCGCCATTGCGCCCAAGGTCACCGATACCGGTGCCAACACCATCGAGGAGCAGATCAACTCGGAATTTGTCTCTACGGTAGGCAAGACTGTTGCCGGTATCGCCAAGGATGCCGGTGTCGATTTAAAGGACAAGGCAACCCAGACTCAGGACTCGCTGACAAGTTCGGTGTCCGAGGCATCCGACACCTTGGGTGAGGTGCGCGATTCGATTGGCGATATGAATGCCGCCATCGATAAGACGAGTGGCGCTATCGCCTCGGCTGATGCGGCGCTTGCCGGCTTGCAAGGTCAGGCACCGTCGCTGACGCAGGCAATCTCCCAGGGCAACGACCTGCTGGGCGAGGCTCGCGCCACGGCGGGCAACTCTATCACCTCGCTCTCCAAGGCACTCTCGGAAGGTAGCCTTGCACTCACCAAGACGTCAGCCTCCGCGAACGCTGCGATTGGCAAGCTAACGGGTACGGTCACATCTACGACCACCCGTATCGACAACTCGCTCGAGTCTCTTCAAGCGACGATCGACCACAATAAGGCCGTTATCGGGCACTTGGAGATTCTCGTTAATGACACGTCGACAGGTTCCGAGGAAATTGACGCGCGCATTGTATCGACCATCGATTCGCTTCGCGAGCAAAACCAGAAGCTGCAGAGCATCAAGGATGGCCTTTCTGCACAGTCGAGCGCCATGGCAAACGACGCTACGGCAATCTCGAACGCGAGCAACGCACTCAACGCGGCAATTCAGACCGGTACGGCTAACCTCGGTCAGGCTCAGACCGATCTGGGTCAGAACGCACTTCCGAAGGCTTCGAGCGCGCTTGACTCCTTTGCCGCCGTTTCGGGCGATTTGACCGGCATTGTGTCGGGTATGACCCCCACGATAGCGAGCGCGCGCGGCACGCTGGCGCAGCTCGATGCCACGCTCAAGCAGGCAAAGACCACGCTGTCCCAAACCGACGCCTCCCTTGCCAAGGTTCAGGACAAGCTCGCGACCGCCGCCAATGACATTGCGGCGCTGCAGACCTCTGAGTCTATGGGCGAGTTAGCCGACCTCATGGACGTCGACGTCAATGACGTGGCAGATTTCATGGCATCTCCGGTTGAGCTGACGTCCAAGTCAATCTATCCGGTCAAGAGCTTTGGCTCGGGCATCGCGCCCTTCTACACCAATCTGGCGCTGTGGGTAGGCGGCTATGTGCTCATCGCTATCTATAAACTCGAGGTCGACCGCGAGGGCATCGGTAGCTTTACGGCGCGTCAGGGCTACTTTGGCCGCTGGCTGCTGCTGGTGATCCTGGGCGCGTTCCAGGCCATTATCGTTACGGTGGGCGACCTGGTCATTGGCGTTCAGTGCGTCAATCCGCTGCTCTTTGTACTGGGCGGCATCGCTATTTCGTTCACCTACGTCAACATCATCTATGCGCTGTCCACCACGTTTAAGCATATCGGTAAAGCCATTGGCGTCATCCTCGTCATTGTGCAGATCCCCGGCTCGTCGGGCATGTATCCCATCGAGATGATGCCCGGCTTCTTCCAATGGCTGCATCCGCTGCTGCCCTTCACCTATGGCATCAACCTGCTGCGCGAGACCGTCGGTGGCATGTATTCGTTCAACTACCTGTTCAACCTGTGCATCCTGGGCGTGTTCCTTGCCATCGCACTCTTTATTGGCTTGCAGCTGCGTCCGCTGCTGCTCAACCTCAACCTGCTCTTTGACAAGCAGCTTTCCACGACGGGCCTCATGATCTGCGAGTCCAACGACCTGCCGCGCCAGCGCTATTCGCTGCGCACGGCCATGCGCGTCATGCTCGATTCGGATTCGTACCGTCGCGAGCTGCTCGATCATGCCGTGGCGTTTGAGCATCGCTACCCGTACTACATCAAGGGCGGTTTTGCCGCCGTGGTAGGCGTGCAGGTTCTGCTCTTTGTGCTTTCGACGGTGCTCGATATCGACAATAACGGCAAGATCATCCTGCTCGTTATCTGGATCATTTCGGTTATCGCCATCTGCGGCTGGCTCATCAACATCGAATACATCCGTGCGAGCCTCAATACCCAGATGCGTATCTCGGCGCTTTCGGACGAGGACCTTCGCCGCGAGATGCGCGAGCACACGGCTGCCATCCCTGCCGCCCGTCGCATGTTTGGTCTCAACGCCAGCGAGTGTGGCGCCAAGGGAGGCGAACAGCCTACGAGCCGTCTGTCGCATATCGGTGCGCATCGTAAGGCTCAAGATGCCGACGGCGCTGACAACGTAAACGGAAACGACGGGGACACCACCTCGCTTGGCAAGCACTCTAAAGGAGGTGAGGCATAAATGAAAAACATCCTGCACCTGTTTAAGCGCGATGTCCAAAACGTGTCTCGCTCCGTGATCGGCATGGTCGTCGTGATGGGCCTGATCATCGTGCCATGTCTCTATGCATGGTTTAACATCGCCGGAAGCTGGGATCCCTACGGCAATACCGGCAACCTTAAGATTGCAGTGGTCAACACCGATGAGGGTTACGAGAGCGATCTGATTCCCGTCGAGGTCAACGTGGGCGAAAACGTAACCGCCACCCTGCGCGGCAACGAGAACTTCGACTGGGTCGTCCTCAACGACCGCGATAAGGCGATTGAGGGCGTTAAGTCGGGCGCGTACTACGCTGCCGTCGTTATCCCTAAAACGTTTAGCGCTGACATGATGACGCTTTTCTCGACCGAGGTGAAGCACGCCGATATCGAGTTCTATGAGAACCAGAAGGCCAACGCCATCGCACAGATCGTGACTGAAAAGGGTTCGAGCGCCGTCCAGAGTCAGGTCAACGAGACCTTTACCAAGACCATCACGACCATCGGCCTTAAGACCGTGTCCAGCCTGCTCGACTATATGAGTACCGACCAGGTGAGCAACTTTATCGCCAATCTGTCCTCGACGCTGGGCGATTCGGTCGAGGACCTGCAGGACGTTCAGGCGAGTGCGACGTCGCTCGCGGGCATTTTGAGCTCCACGTCCGATTCACTGACATCGGCGGGCGGCATGCTCAAGCAGACGGGCACCGTTGATGAGTCGACGAAGCAGCTGATGGAGCACGCCAAGAGCGGCATCAATGATTCCAAGGAAGCGCTCAAGGCCGCCAACGATGCCGTTGACGCAGCGATTGACGGAAGCGCGGGCTCGTTCGACAACGTGTCCGCCGAGCTTGCGAAGGCATTCGATGCCGCGAATCAGCATGTTGACCTTACGGTGTCTCAGCTCAACGAAGCCGCAGCGGCGCTCAATACGCGTGCTGACGATATCGATGCGATGGCCGATCAGCTCCGCAACCTTGCCGACCAGGTGAGTGATGACAAGCTCAAAGACGGTCTCGAGTCCGCTGCGACGTCGCTGGGCAGAATTGCCGTGGAGTACCGCAACAATGCGAAGGACCTGACGGCGACCGCAAAGTCCCTTTCGGACGGCATGGCGGAGGTCAACAACTCGCGTGCCGAGGTCGACCAGGCCATCGCCGATGCCAAGGCGGGTATCTCGGGAGCCAAGTCCGACTACGATTCCACGTTCTCGGTTAAGGCCAAGGAGCTCAAGAAGACCATTTCGGGCGTTCTGGATTCCCTGAACGGTATCTCGGGTGACTTGGATAGCGCCGTGAGCGGTCTGACCGACGCCTCTGGTTCGCTCGCGAAGGGTCTCTCCAAGGCTGCAGGGCTCGTCAACAAGGCTTCTGACCAGCTGGGTGAGGCATCGGACAAGATCAGCGCGTTCAAGGACGAGCTCGACGGCGCCCTGATGTCGGGTGACCTGGCGACGATCAAGACGATGATCGGCAACGACCCCGAGGGTTTGGCCGTGTCGCTTTCCGGTCCCGTCGCGCTCGATCGTAAGCCGGTCTATCCAATCCGCAATTACGGTTCGGCCATGGCGCCGTTCTATACGATCCTGTCGCTGTGGGTGGGCTCGATCGTGCTGGCAGCCATGATGAAGGTCTCGGTTGACGACGAACTCATCAACGAGCTGATCCCCGTGCGCCTGCACGAGATCTACCTGGGCCGCTACCTGTTCTTTGGAGGTCTGGCCCTGCTGCAGGCGACACTCGTGTGCGCGGGCGACATCCTGTTCTTTGGCATCCAATGCGACAACCCGCTGCAGTTTGTACTTGCCGGCTGGGTCGCGAGTCTCGTGTTCTCCAATATCGTCTACACGCTCACCGTGTCGTTTGGTGATATCGGTAAGGCGCTCGCCGTCGTGCTGTTGGTTATGCAGGTCGGCGGTTCGGGCGGTACGTTCCCCATCGAGATGACCGGCCCTGTGTTCCAGGCGATCTATCCGTTCCTGCCGTTCACCCACGGCATCAACGCCATGCATGCCGCCATGGCTGGCGCCTACCATATGGAGTACTGGGTTGAACTTGGCATTCTGGCGAGCTATCTGATTCCGTCGCTGGCACTGGGCGTCGTCTTCCGCCGCCCGGTCATCAAAGCCAACGACTGGATTATCGAAAAGCTGGAGTCAACAAAGCTTATTTAGTTACGCGGTTTTACCAAACCGCGTAACGGCTCGACGCTGCAAACGTCCCTAAGCGGCAATCTGACGTTCAATTTCAAGGGCGCGACCAGAAGGTCAGCGCCCTTT
>USBX01000038.1 GCA_900552995.1 uncultured Collinsella sp. | reverse complement strand
GCCCAAAAGCGTTTTGATCTTCGCTTTTGCCATAGAGCTTACCTCCTCATGTCTTAGTCAGCGTCAGCCAGCAGAGCGGCGATCTCCTCTGCGGAGAAGTCCTCCACATCCTCGTCGTGCAGAACATTCTCCGGCTCGGTGTACACGACGACTTCCTTGCCGTCAATGTTCACATTGCCGTTGGTGGAGCTGGCTGCGGTCTTGGTGGCACCCTCAGAGACACCGGCCAGCTTTTCGCCCTCGGCATCGGTCATCAGGCGCTTGCCAGCCTCGGCGGCCACAAAGTCGGCAGGCTTCTTGCCGCTGGTGTCCGTCGGCCTGCATCAGGCGCTCACGCCGATCCACGCTATGCTCAACGATCCCGACGGCGCTACCAAGGGTATCAATTACCTGCTTCCCATCCTTATGATGGCTGGCGGCGGCCAGGTCGGTGCCGGTTTGGCGCTGTACTTTAAGACCAAGAACGCCAAGCTCAAGAAGTACGTCGCCGAGTCCATCCCCGTTGGAATCCTGGGTGTGGGCGAGCCTCTGATGTATGCTGTTACGCTGCCGCTCGTTCGTCCGTTTGTGACGGCCTGCCTGGGTGCCGGATTTGGCGGCGCGCTCGCGGCGCTGCTTCACATCGGCACGGTTTCTCAGGGCGTTTCCGGTCTGTTTGGCCTGCTGATCGTCGTTCCTGGCCAGCAGCTCGGCTACGTTGCCGCTATGCTGCTTGCCTATGCCGCCGGCTTTGTCCTGACGTGGTTCTTTGGCGTCGACGAGCAGAAGATCAACGAGTTCTTTGGCGAGTAGTTTGATATCGCGAGCCGTGTTGCTCAGAGCTCGCGGCGCGCGGCAGATTTCTTGATGTTATGGTTGTGCCGGCGGGGCTAGCTGCTCCGCCGGCCTTTTTTAAAGGAGCGTTGAAGCGTGAAAACGGGTATTTCGATTTATCTTTCCAGCCCTTTGCAGGATATTGAGCGGACGATTGAGCGTGGTGCCGCGGCGGGTGCGCGCTATGCGTTCACCTCGCTGCATATTCCCGAGGATGGGGGAGCGGCGTATGCCGATAAGGTCCGTCATGTGCTGTCGCTGCTTTCCGCCCGCGGCATTGCGCTCATTGCCGATGTGGGGCCTCGCACGTGCGATTTGCTCGGGCTTGAGCGCATCGAGGACCTGCGCGATCTGGGGTTGGAATACCTTCGTTTGGACTATGGCTTTAGCGCCCAGCGGGTCGCGGAGCTGTCCGGTGTATTTCGCATTGTGGTCAATGCATCGACAGTGAGTTCTGATGAAATCGCATCGTGGCGTGAGGCCGGTGCCGATGTGACTCATTTTGCCGCCTGCCACAATTTTTACCCCAAGCCTTATACCGGTTTAGCTCTGGAGGACATTGCTCGGGTGAATCTTCGTCTTGCGGCGCTTGGATTCGAAATCATGGCTTTTGTGCCGGGTGATGCTAACGTTCGCGGGCCGGTATTCGAGGGACTGCCGACGGTCGAGGCGCAGCGCGGTCGCGCGTCAAAGGTTGCTCTCAATATGCTTGAGCTTGCACATGGCGCCGATTGCGACATTGTGTTGGTCGGCGACCCCGATCTATCCGATGCGGGCTGGGCGCAGTTTGCTCAAGTTTCCGCCGGATACGTGGACCTGCAATGCGAGCTTGAGCCCGGTTATGCCTATGCGCGCGGGCAGATTCATCACGACCGGCCCGACTCGAGCGTCCTCATCTTTAGGTCTCAGGAGTCACGTACGACGCTTAAGCCGGATTCCGTGCCGACGGATGCCGGAGCCGGCCTGCCGCGAAAGGCGGGGTCGATCGCTGTGAGCAATAGCGGATATGGGCGCTACGAAGGCGAGCTTGAGATTGCGCGGGTCGATCTTCCCGGTGACGAGCGCATGAACGTTGCGGGCCATATCACGCCCGAGGCAATGGAGCTACTGCCGTTCATCAAACGCGGATTCGGGGTACGGTTCGTTTAGCGTGTGACCCGTGGGCTACAATTGGCCCATCATACGAAGGCGCCTCGTGTGGCGTGTGCCCGCGTTGGCCGATCTATATTCGGAGGATTCCCATGACCGTACTGTTTGTTGAATATCCCAAGTGCTCGACCTGTAAGAAGGCCAAGGCATGGCTGGACGAACATGGGGTAGAGTACATCGACCGCGATATCGTTTTGGACAATCCCACGGCTGATGAGCTTGCGACCTGGGTTGCTCGTTCGGGGCTGCCGGTGCGGCGTTTCTTTAATTCGTCGGGCATGAAATATCGAGAGCTGGGCCTGAAGGCGCGTCTGGATGCGGGCATGACGGATCGGGAGTGCTACGAGCTGCTGGCGACCGACGGCATGCTGGTCAAGCGTCCGCTGTTGGTGGGCGACGACTTTGCGATTCCCGGCTTTAGGGAAGCAGCTTGGACCGAGGCGCTGCTGTAGCGGCTGCGGAAAGTGCGACCCGTTTTGAGCGCTCGGGGTGGGACGTGTTTTCCATCGGAGGGCTCGCTCGGCTCAATCCTTGAGCTGCGCCCATTCGTGCGGATCGTAGACCTTTACGTGCTTGTTGGGCTTGCCGCTCCAGTACTCCTCGTCCATAAAGGGCAGATATGCCTGAACGCCGGGGCAGATAAAGGGAATCCGCTGCTGTTGCAGTCGCTCGCGCTGTCGCTGCTCCAGGTGCGCCTCGGATATGACAGTCGGCATACCGGACAGCTCGACGAGGCTTGCCTGGATTCGCTTAAGGTCGGGGAGTCCCGCGTGCCATGACATCCGCATGATCAAAAAGGATGCACGGCGGTAGTTTGCCTGCATCACCGTGATGGCGGGGCGCAGAGTGGGATGGATTTTGTCCCGTTCGGGCCAAAGGTCAGCAGTGATCTCGAGGCCCAGGGTCTCCCATAGGTAATCAAGCTCTTCGTCCATGGCGCCTCGATATCCGTGCAATGATGACGGTTCGATTGTGCCATCAGCCGTGAGTGCTGCATTGTTGTAATCTACCAGCGGTAGATGCGGGATGTTTTACGGGCTTTGGCGCCGTACGTGTCGCTGGCGCTTCACAGGTCCTTCACGTGTCGGCCGTATTTGACTGAATTTCAAAAAAGTCAAAATTGGGGCTTGCGTCACGGCCGGACTTCCCGTATATTTCTTTCTTGCGCAAAGGCACAGCCGAGCGCAGCGATGCAGTCATTGGGATGTCGTCTAATGGCAGGACAGCGGATTCTGGTTCCGTCAATGGGGGTTCGACTCCCTCCATCCCAGCCATTGCATTTGCTACATATGGCCCGTTCGTCTAGCGGTTTAGGACGCCGCCCTCTCAAGGCGGAGATCACCAGTTCGAATCTGGTACGGGCTACCAAAATTGAACGCCCGGGCCTCGTAAGAGACCCGGGTTTTGTGTATTGACCGATATTTAAGGCGCGCGTTGAGTCTGCCGCCCGGACCGAGGAGTTGTCATGGACCTGCCTATCAGCTTGGAAGACATCACGTATGCCGAGAACTATCTGGCGCAGGGCGACCTGGCTACGGCGACGCCGCTGCTGGAGCGTCTGGTGGAGCTTGCCGAGGAGTATATCGACGCTGAATGCAAGACGGAGGAGAAGCGCCAGTACTTTAGCTTCGACAGCAAGTTTGAGCGCCTGGCCTATCGCCGCGTGGAGAAGGATCCGCGCGAGCTGGTGCAGGTCGAGGTTCCCTTTGACCGCCTGTACTCCGACATGGCGTTTGCCTACATTCGCCAGCAGGATTATGTGAGTGCTCGGAATGCCCTGATGCAGGCCGTGCGTTGGGATCCCATGAACTGCAACTATCGCTTGGATTTGGCCGAGCTGTTCCGCGCACTCGAGGACAAGCAGGAATGGGCATCGCTCTCGTTCTCGGTGCTGGAGCGTGCAAGCGATGGCAAGTGCGCCGCCCGCGCTTACGCCAATCTAGGTCAGTACTTCTTGGAGCCCGAGACCGAGAACGTTTCGGCTGCCGTGGGCTGCGCGCGTCTGGCGCTGCGCCTGGCGCCCAACGATGCGCATACGACGCGCCTGCTCAACAAGATCCATACCACCTATCCGGATGCCGCGGACGAGAGTGACGACCATGTGATGGGTGAGCTCGCCCTGCAGGGCGTGCCGACCTCGCCTTCGGCCGAGATCGCCATCTGCCTGATCATGTGCGCGACCGATGCTGCAAGCGACGGCGACAAGCAGGAGGCTACGCGTCTGACGGTCCGTGCCCGCGACCTGGTGGGCGAGGAGGTATGCGCGGCGATTATCAAGCTGGTGCGCGAGAGCGATGCCGAGCTTAATGCCGAGCGCAGGGCAAAGCGCGAGGCTGCGGGCTCAAACGCCGATGGCGCCAAGGAGGCCGGCGATGCCCAGTAAGCGCGAGCGCAAGCTCATTTCCAAGAATCGCTCGGCACATCACGAGTACTTTATCGATGAGACGTTTGAGTGCGGTATTGAGCTGAGCGGTACCGAGGTCAAGTCGATTCGCGAGCGCGCGTGCCAGATTACCGATACCTTCGCACTGATTCGTGGCGGTGAGTGCTGGCTCGTCGGCCTGCATATCCACCCTTATAGCCATGGTGGCGTGTGGAATCGCGATCCCGACCGTCGGCGCCGTCTGCTGCTGCACCGCAAGGAGATCGACTTTCTTGACGGCAAACTTCGCAACCGTGGTTATGCGCTGGTTCCGTTGGAGCTCTACTTTAATACCGACGGTCGCGTAAAACTGCTGCTGGGCCTGGGTCGCGGCAAGAAGCTCTACGACAAGCGCGAGGACATGGCCAAGCGTGATGTCCAACGCGAGATCGACCGCGCCCTCAAGGAACGCAACCGCTGACCGTCCTTCATAAGTTGCGGTGGAATACGGACTGTTTTGCCTGTTTGAGGGGCTATTCAGTCCCTATTTCACCGCAACTGCGGGTGTCTCATCTTTCTTACTGTTCTGACACATATGTTTCAAAGGCGGCGTCCGTTATGGGCGCTGCCTTTTTTGTGGGTACATACATCCATGAGGTTCCAACCCGAGCTAGGGGAGTGATCGTTATGGACAAAACTGCGTTCTTTACCATGCCGAGCGGCCTGTACGTGGTGAGCGCCGCGGCAGACGGGCTGCGCGCCGGCTGCGTCATCAACACTGCGGTGCAGGTGACGTCCATGCCGCCGCGTATTTCGGTTGCCGTGAACAAGGACAACGTCACCTCGGGCGTCATCGCTTCGGCCAAAGCGTTCGCGCTGACCGTGATCGATCAGACCGCCGATATGCTCTACATCGGTAACTTTGGGTTCCGCACCAGCAGCGATTATGACAAGTTTGCCAAATACGAGACCCGCGAGACGGCTCTGGGCATGCCCTATGTGCCCGAGCACGCGGCGGCCCTGTTTAGCTGCCATTTGATCGACACTGTGGATGTTGGCACGCATCTACTGTTTATCGGCGAGGTCGAGGATGCCGAGCGCTTGAGTGACGAGACGCCGCTCACCTACGATTACTACCATAAGGTCCTGAAGGGCAAGACGCCTCCGAAGGCGTCCTCGTATCAAGGCTAGAAATGTTTTAAAAATACTTGCATTATATTATTGAGAACCTATACTGATAAATGAAGTACATCACCAGTCGCGTTCGAGAGGAGAACATCATGGCTGAGGAGAAGAAGACGTATAAGTTCGTGTGCACCGTTTGCGGTTACGAGGTTGAGGTCGATACGCCCGAGCTGCCCGAAGATTACGTGTGCCCGGTTTGCGGCGTCGGTCCCGATCAGTTTGAGCTCGTCGAGGAGTAGCTCGCAGACACACGGCTCGTATCAACGCATAGCTCTGTCCAAGGGCCTCGGTCGAATTCTCGGCCGGGGCCCTTTTCCTCCGTCCCCAAGGGATCACGGTTGCTGTTGGCCGATCCTGTCTGTTGTGAGTCCGGCCGACCTTTTGTCTCAATCTGTAACATCTAACGGCTCAAAACGGGTCTATCTGTTACAGATTGAGACAAACGGAGCTGTCCCTCGGAATGATCTCGATCTGTAACATCTAGACATCAAAAGCGGGTCTAGATGTTACAGATCGAGACGTTTGACTGGGTAGGTACCCCGCCCATTACATCCCTGTCAACAACACGACATCGAGAATCGTCACGACGACACCGATCCCTACGAGCAACGCGTTGAGCGGGCGCGAATTGGCGTATTTGCCCATGACGCGGGGTGAACTGGTGAGCCGTATGAGCACAAAGACCGTAATCGGCAGTTGAAGCGACAGCAGTGCCTGACTCCAGATGAGACCTTCAAAAGGATTTGGGACGACCAGGCACGCCGTCACTGCGCCGACGAAACAGGCCGCCACCCCGATCGAGGAATGTCGGTCGTGGATATCGTATTCCTCGTCGAACATGCCCGCAGTGATGGTTCCCGCCGCCATGCCCGCTGTCACGCTGCTCGATAGTCCCGCGAACAGCAGCGCTACCGCAAAGATGGTCGAGCTCGCCGGGCCCAAGATGGGGGAGAGCGTGGCCGCTGCGACAGCGAGGTCGTCTACGACAATACCGTGCGCAAAGAAGGTTGTCGCGGCCAGGATGACCATGGCCGAGTTGATTGCCCAGCCCACGCCCATCGAAAAGAGTGTGTCGAAGAGTTCGTAGCGCAGACGCTCTTCGATAACCTGCTCGCCTTGACCTTCGAAGTGCATGGATTGGATGACCTCGGAGTGCAGGAAGAGGTTGTGTGGCATAACGACCGCACCCAGGACACTCACGATAATCGTTGCCGAGCCGGCAGGCATGCTGGGGGTGATCCAGCTTGCGGTTGCTTGCGGCCAGTCGACTTTGACCAGTGCGAGCTCTGCTAAAAACGAGAGTCCCACCACACCCACGAAGGCGATGATCCAGCGTTCGGCGCGCTTGTAGGAGCTCGTCATGAGCATCGCCATCGATACTGCCGCCACGATGACGCAGCCCGCGCGCACGGGCAGCCCAAAGAGCATCTGAAGGGCAATCGCGCCACCCAGGACTTCGGCCATGGCGGTGGCGACAGTCGCGAGATAGGCACTGGCGAGTACCGTGCGTCCAACGAAGCGGGGGAGGTAACGTGTCGTGGCCTCGGCAAGGCAGGCGCCCGTGGCGATACCCAGGTGCGCCGCGTTGTGCTGCAGCACAATGAGCATAATCGTGGACAGCGTGACGATCCACAGCAGCGCGTAGCCAAACTGCGAGCCCGCGGCCATATTGGAGGCCCAGTTGCCCGGGTCGATAAAGCCGACGGTCACGAGCAGCCCGGGGCCTGTCTCTTATACACATCTCCGAGCCCACGAGACACTCGCTAA
>USBX01000037.1 GCA_900552995.1 uncultured Collinsella sp. | reverse complement strand
GCCTTATCGTCGGCAGCGTCAGATGTGTATAAGAGACAGGGACTCCCCGTTTATGGCGGGCGCCGTCCACGGCGGTGGCGAGGCCGACGCCGTCATCAACGTAGGCGTCTCGGGCCCCGGCGTTATGGCCGCAGCCCTGGAGACGCTGCCCGATTCCGCATCGATGATGGAAGTCGCCGAGAAGATTAAGCAGACCGCCTTTAAGATCACCCGTGCCGGCGAGCTCATGAGCCGTGAGGCAGCCCGCCGTCTGGGTGTCGAGAAAGGCATTGTCGACCTGTCGCTGGCTCCCACACCCGCCATCGGCGACTCCGTCGCGCGCATCCTCGAGATCATCGGCGTGGGCACCTGCGGTGGCCCGGGCACGACCTGCGCGCTCGCCATGCTCAACGATGCCGTCAAGAAGGGCGGCGTCATGGCCAGCTCCAGCGTGGGCGGTCTCTCGGGCGCTTTCATCCCCGTGTCCGAGGACGCCGGCATGATCGCCGCCGTCGAGGCCGGCGCGCTTTCGCTCGAGAAGCTCGAGGCCATGACCTGCGTGTGCTCCGTTGGCCTGGACATGATCGCCATCCCCGGCGACACCCCGGTCGAGACCATCGCCGGCATCATCGCCGACGAGATGGCCATCGGCGTCATCAACAACAAGACCACGGCCGTCCGCGTGATTCCCGCCATCGGCAAGGGCGTGGGCGACTGCGTCGAGTACGGCGGCCTGTTCGGCCGTGCGCCCATCATGCCGGTGAACCCCAACGCCGGCACCGTGCTTGCCCACCGCGGTGGACGCTTCCCGGCGCCGCTGAACTCGCTCAAGAACTAGCTGAGGGGGACTGGCGAGGAGCCCCGCCGCCGGGCGGCAGACATATAAGGTCGCCTGCTCGGACAGTCCTGACTCGCACGGAGAGCACATTAAGTGCTCTCCGGCTCGTGCGGAACTCGCGATCGACCTTATATATTTGCCCTCCCCGGGGCTCCTCGCACAACGGGACCTCAGTTGGGTTCTATCCCGTATGGCAGTCGCTTCGCTCCTGCCCGCCTTGGTTGTGAGGGCGGTTTGGCGTTGGAACGGTTCTTTTTCTGATATATGCTGGTTGCGGCTCTTCTTTTGGGAGGAGTCGCTTTTTTGTTGTGAGGAGGTTGGCCCGTGGTTGATGGGGATGCTCGCTCTGAGCTTCTTTCCACAGATTGGAATCAGGAATGGATGCAGATGCAGGCAGCTCGACATCGAGCTGATGATTCTTTTGAGTGGGATAAGCGGGCTCGACATTTTCGACCTCTTGAGACTGCCCCGTATGCCCGGGACTTTATGAAGCTGTTGGCGTTAAAGCCTGGTGAATCCGTGCTTGATATGGGGTGTGGGTCTGGGTCGATTGCTATTCCGCTTGCTCAGGCTGGGCATCCTGTGATTGCAGCCGACTTCTCCCCCGCTATGTTGGGCACCCTTGATGCCGGCATTGAGTATTACGGGCTCGAGGGGCGCATAACGCCGCTTGAGCTTGCTTGGGATGATGATTGGGATTTGGTTGGACCGGTCGCGAAAGCGGTGGATGTTGCCTTTGCCAGTCGGTCGGTTACGACGACCGATCTAAAAGGTGCGCTTGCCAAGCTCGACCGTACGGCTCGTCGGCGTTGTGCTGTCACGATGGTCGCCAACTCCAGCCCGCGCTATGACCTGCACCTGATGAACGCCATCGGCGCCTCGGTTACCTGCAGTAATGGCTTTGTGTATGCCTTCAACATCCTCATTCAGATGGGTGCCCTGCCGCAGGTTACATACTTTGAATCGCCTCGTCGCGATACTTTCGATAGCCTTGAGGCAGGCGTGGCGGATTTTTCCCGTATGCTCGAGCATGGCAACGAGGATAAGATCGACCGCCTGCGCGACTATATCGCTCAGCACATGATCGAAAATCCCCATGCCGGCGAGCCAGGGTCCAAGGGCGTGCCGCAGGGGCGCTACATGCTCGACCACGTCCGCAAGGTCCGTTGGGCGTTTATTGCATGGGAGCCGGTCTCTTCGAGCCGTCCATAGACCGCTTTCGGCCGCCGTACACGTCCGCCTGCAACCCGCGTTGTTCTCCCGTTCGGCATCCGCATTCTTTTTGAACTGGGCAAACGCGCTCCACACCGCGCCGTTCCTGCGCTATCGTGGGACAGCTCACGTAGATTAAGGCCCCGTCGCGGGGCGCCCCATACATAGAAAGCGAGAACCCATGGCACTGACAGGAGCCCAGGTCAAGCAGCTTCGCAGCATGGCCCATCACCTCAACCCCGCCATCATCATCGGTAAGTCCGATGTCAACGAGGGCACCGTCGAGCAGACGGTCGCCTACCTGGAGAAGCACGAGCTCGTTAAGTGCTCCGTGCTCGATGGCTCCAGTCTTTCCACCCGCGAGGCCGCCGAAGAGCTCGCCGAGCGTTGCCACGCCGAGGTCGTTCAGGTTATCGGCCGCAAGTTCTCGCTGTATCGCGAGTCCTCGCGCAAGGACATCGAGAAGATCAAGCTCGTCTAAGAGCCAATGATCGGCGAGCCAACACATAGCGAGCTTACGGGTGTCCAAGTACTTCGGGCGCCCGTTTTTATCGCTCGACCAGCACGCGGTTGAGCCGCCCCTCCACCAAGCGCTCGTATAGACGCCGCGTCTCGGGCTCGGGCACGCCATTGACCTGCTCCCTCAGATGGTGCATATGCCCACTGTATAGCTCGACGATATCGCGCCGCCGCCCCGCCGCACTGTAGACGCGCATGGCGCAGCGCACCATATCCTCACGCGCCGTTTCCTGTCGAAGCCCCGACTCCGCCAGCCAAATCGCCGACTGCAGGTCGTTTTCTTCTAGAGCGGCATTTGCTCCCTTAATCATGCAATCGATGTACTTTGACTGCATAATGCGTCGCATACGCAAAAAGTAGGTGGGGTTACAGCCATTGGGAACATACAACGGGCCGGCATAAAGCTGCTCAATCTTAAGGCACAGCTCAACTAAATGGGGCCCGCGCGCACCCGTGCGATTTCCCAAAACCTCGCGGCTTATCTGGTCAAACAGCCGTACATCGGTCTTGACGTAGTCGCCGTTGAGTCCGATGCATTCATTTTGGATGAGCACACACGATTTGCCATCCGGCGTCGGTCCCAAAGCCGACCGCAAGCGCGATATCGTCGAGTACAGGTTGTTGCGGGCGCTATTGAACTCGGCATGGGGCCACAGCTCCATGGCCAGCGTCTCACGATCGACGAGCGCATCCATGCCCAGCGCAAGCCGCTCGGCAAGTGTCGCCGCCTTCTTGCGGCGCCACATTTTGTCCGTGATGGGAAACCCGTCGCGCTCGGCGCGAAACGCCCCAAACATGCGAATCTCGATATGGTCAATGGTATCAACGGCTTCAACCTCACCGGCCTGGAACAGGCGCTCGCCTTCCCCTTCCAAATCATCGCGCAGCGAGTACCGCGACAGCTCGCGCACGGGAAGCTTCTTGCGAATCCTGGTCGCCGGCTCGCCCAGACAATGCATGGCAAGGCGCGCAAAGAGCCGATACGATGGCTCTAGAATCCCCGCGCGATTCATGGACATCCAGGCTGCAAGGTCGCTGTCTCGGCCCGCACAGGCCAAATGCAGCGCCACCATCCAGGCTTCTGCGCCACCAACCTGCGTCTGGCTTATATCGAGCAACTCCGCTTCCTCGCGCACCGAAACCATCGAGGTGTTACGCAGATACGCCGCGCGCTCCAACAGCAATGCGTTATCGCGCATGTACGCAATCGACTCCTCGGCAAGTTTGAGCACTTGGACCGCACGGAACTTTGCATTAACCGGCCGTCCCTCTGCCAGCGACTGCCAGCCTTCTAGCAACAGGCCAAACAGCTGAATCTGGTTGTCGCGCATGCGCACGGCAAAACGATCGAGCTCGTTGAATGCCGCGTCGTCGGTTACCGGCAAGCCGGAAAGGAGCCGCCGTGCCGCCAACACCATGCGCACCCAGATAGCCATCGCCTTAAGCCCACGTACGTCGAGCGCCTCCCGCACCACCGTCATCTCGTCGTCGCGCTCGTCGGTTCCCGCAAACGACCCGTCAAAAAGCTCCACCAGCATGCTGTCGGCCCGTATAACAATCCCTGCGATGTCGAGCTCACAGTCGTAGGCCTTGCTCGTTTTGAGCTGCTGTAGAACGCCGCCGTCATCTCCCCGCTCGGTCAGGCAGCGCTTGACCTCGATATGCGCGGACAACATATCGAGTGCGGTATGGGATGTCTCGATTTCTGGCACGGTCAGGTTCGTAGGAAGCCCAAGCCCGTTGTCCCCATAGCAAACAGCCGTCAGTGTCTGGGCCACCCTCCATGAAACAGGGTCTAATTCGCAGGCCGCCCGTTCGCCCCCGCGCTCGATGACCGATGCCATATAGCGAGCGAGCTTTGTATTGGACACGCTGACCGCTGCCAGATATACGCCAAGCGCCTCGGCAGGCGTTGGCTCTGGAGCCGGATCGTCGGCATCGATCGTACCCAACGCTGCTCGGCAGATATCGGCCCCGTGCCCCGTCAGAGCCAGATCGACCCCATACTGCCCAGCAAGTTCAAGGACCGCTTCACGGTCCAGAAAGGCGTCCGCCAGGCCCATCGCCGCATCGCATCGGCCCGCCTTAAGCAAAATCCGGGCCGCCCTCGGAACAAGTTCGGGGCGAACCTCGGCCACCAACTTACGCAAACGCAAGCGTCCGTTATCCTCCGTGCCCAGACACGTAAAACTCCGCTCGGCGGGGTCCAAGCCAAAGATCGGGTAGTCGCGTACAAAGTAGGACTGGTCGACCATCGATAGCCTCACCCCGCAAGCCTCGAGTTCTGCGATATTGCCCTCGCCCATCAAAATCATGAGACATGCCACGCAAAACAGCGCATTATTGTCGAGCGAAGCCAGATCGACAAGTGCCGCGCCATATACGTTGACAATCTCGTTTTCGAGCAGACCGGCTACGTCGCCTTGGCCATACAGACCCGTCTGCAATGCCGAAACGAGCTCGGGCACGCCCTGCGTGAGCTGATAAAAGTCGAGCGATGTGCTGATCGAAAACGCCGATGCCCACGCCGAATACTCATAGGCATGCACCTTGAGCATCTGCGCATTGATCTTAACCGAATCGCCCAGCCCATGAATCAGTTGACGATTTGAAGGACGGCAGGAGATAAAGACCCCTACCCCCATAGCGCGCAGGCCGCGAATCCTGTCGATGAGGTCTTCGGTATCGTGCTGATCGAGGTTTGGCACATTATCAATCGCGATAAGGGAGTGCGGTTTGTCTTTGAGTTCTTCGGTAACCACCTCGAGCTGCATAAACACCTCGCGCCCAGTGGCGCGATCGGCCTCGATAATCCGCACGGGGCCTCGCGTCGGGTCGCATTTAACCTCATGGGTGTACTGCAGCAGCACCGAGGTCTTCCCAAACCCGTCGGGCGCATAAAGAACCACGATGCCGGCCTTTCGGCCCTTGGCGAGAAGCTCATTCATCAAGCGTTCGCGTCGCACCATATAGCCACCGCCCAGCGGCATCAGCTCGAGGTCGTCCATACTGCCCAAATCGTTTACCATGCCCGCTCCTCAACTCGACCGTATGGACACTGTAACCGCAAGACCATACAAGCCGCGCTATGAATAGAGCGACCTTGTGTTCTAGGTTGTCTTTTGGTACGCAAGCGGCAAGTTTTTGTACAGCGAGGGCCGATTGTTATTAATCCCCCGACTAATCGGTCTTTAAGCAGGTAAATGAGCTTGTCAGCTTGTCCCATCTAGGCGGCAGTGTAACGCAAATGAACAAGGTTCAGCTATGTCATTCAACTCGCCTAGCACCCGCTACCGTCTACGACCTTTTAGTGGCATTTTTGCATAGAATCTGGTATAGAATGAATCAAGCTGTTGGGCATCCGGCATTCGTCAAGCTTGCGGCAAGATTTTGGTCAAGCGGGCGGAGGGGGATAACAAAAAGGCCCCCGCAAAGCGGAGGCCTTAGGCAAGGCTATGTCGAGGTGTAGGATTCGCGCTACTCGCAGAGCGAAAGGGCAGCCTCGTCGGCAACGACAACGCAGTTGGTGTGCAGCTGCAGGATCGAAGCCGGGCACGCGGGCGTAACCGGACCATAGCACATGTCATGCACGGCCTGAGCCTTGGCCTCGCCGTTGGCGACGACCAGGATCATGCGGGCATACATGATGGTCTGGGTACCCATGGTGTAGGCCTGACGGGGAACATCGTCGATGCTGTCGAACAGGCGGCTGTTGGCCTGAATGGTGCTCTCGGTGAGGTCGACGCAGTGCGTGCCCTTGGAGAAGTGGTCATCGGGCTCGTTGAAACCGATGTGGCCGTTGTTGCCAATGCCGAGCAGCTGCAGATCCGGGTAACCGGCGGCGGCGACGATCTTGTCGTACTCAGAGCAGGCAGCGGCAGCGTCGGGATCGGAGCCATCGGGCACATGCGTGTTGTTCAGGTCGATGTTAATGTGATCGAAGAAGTTCTCACGCATGAAGTAGTGATAGCTCTGGGGATCGTCGTGCGAAAGGCCGCGATACTCGTCCAGGTTGTAGGTGCTGACCTCGGCAAAGTCGACGTCGCCCTTCTCGTACCAAGCAGCGAGCTGCTTGTAGGCACCGATCGGGGTGGAGCCGGTGGCAAGGCCCAGCACGCAATCGGGCTTGAGGATAACCTGCGCCGAGATAATATTGGCGGCCTTGCGGCTCATATCCTCGTAGTCTTTAGCTTTAATGATCTTCATTACGCGTCCTTTCTCGTACAAGAGAGGCAAGGCTCCCCTTACAAGCACTTGCCCGCGGCCCGCGTCGGCCGCAACCAACGTGTGCGGCCACCAGGGCGAGGTCGCGTAATGTATGTGTCTCGTGTCTAGCCGCGTCGAGGCCCCTGCCCGTCCACGGTGACCCAAAGCCGTTTAGCTTCGGACAAATCCCATCTTGCCACGGAGGGCGCCCTCTTTCAAGGGCGCCCTCCATAAACGTGTTTGAATTGTAGGCTAATGGCCACGTGCACTTGCTAGCGCTCCCGAGCAACGATGAGCTGGTCCATCTCTTCGACATGCACGCCAACGGAGCCCTTGATACTCGAGAACTCAACGGAGTTGCACACCAAGATGGGAACCGTCACATCGTAGCCCTCGGCAGCAATTGCCTCGCGATCGAACTCGATGAGCACGTCGCCCTTATGGACGACATCGCCCACCTGTGCATGCACGCTAAAATGCTTGCCCTCAAGCTGAACAGTGTCCAAACCAACGTGGATGAGCACGTCCAAGCCATCGACCGTGTTGAGCGCAACGGCGTGACCCGTGGGAAAAATGGCCTCGACCTTGGCGTCTGCCGGCGCAATCACACGCGTGCCGGTAGGCTGAATCGCCACGCCCTGGCCCAAAAGGCCGGTGGCAAATGTCTGGTCATTGACCTCGGACAACGGAATGACGTCGCCCGAGATGGGAGCATCCAGCGTAAGAACTCGTCCACGCATACCAAAAGACCTTAGGACTTTAGTGAACATGCTCCCCCTCGGACATACCAATCAATCAAAATAGCTTTAACAGTTTACCACTTGGCACCCGTTTTTGACCATTAGGGAAGTTCGCGCTTGACAACCTCGACGATGTCGTCGACAACACGCTGGGTCAGCTCGTGCGTCTCGGCCTCGGCCATCACGCGGACCAGCGGCTCGGTACCACTCGGG
>USBX01000036.1 GCA_900552995.1 uncultured Collinsella sp. | reverse complement strand
GCCCAGATGTCCTCCCAGGTATCACCGCGTCCGCAGATGAATGTTCCCGATCCGGCGTCGGCTCCGTCGCCCGCACCTTCCTCGTCTCCGCTGGCTTCGGTTCCCGATCCGTCGCTACCGTCGATGAAGCAGGCAAACGTTGCGTCTCGCACGTCGCTGTTCGACCTTCCCGACCCCTCCGCACAGGTCAACGACCCCTTTGCTACCGCTCAGGGTCCCGAACCAACATCGGCACCCGTTGCGCCTCCTAGGCCCGTTGCGTCGGGCGCTCAGCCGATCGAGACCATTTCGGCTCCCGCCCCGGCGGCACCCAAGTCTCGCAAGCGCGGCCTGGGCGGCCTGTTCGGTCGTAAAAAGAAAAACGAACAGGACAGCATGAGTGATTGGCTGGGCGTCGAAGACGATTACGATGCCAAGAAGTCCGGTCGCGGCATCGGTTCGTGGGATAATTTCGAGGACGATAACGATGGCTGGAAGGGCGGCGCTACGTCTTCCGACGGCGCTTCTTCCGAAGATATGCTCTCGGCTGTCGCCTCTATGGGCGACGATGAGCTGCTCGGTCACGATATCTGGTTTGTGGCAACGGGCGCCTCGGATTGTGATGGCGCCGGCATGAAGGCCTTCTTGGCTTCGCATCGCGATAAGCTCCGCGGCGTCTTCTTCATCAATCTTGAATCCGTCGGCGCCGGTAGGCTTTCGGTGGTGACGGTTGAGGGCGAACAGCAGCTGCTCAAGGGCGATCGCCGCATCATGAACCTGGTCAGCAAGGTGTGCAAGTCGTTCCATGTCGATTGTGGCGCGCTCGAGATGCCCTATGCCAAGACCGATGCCTACGCCGCGCTCGAGGCGAGCCGCCGAGCCCTCACCATCGCCGGCGTGGACGGCACGCGTCTGGCTTGCGCTCGTACCGAGGACGACCTGCCCCACAATGTCAACCCGACGAACATTGCCACGGTATCCGAGGTCGTGACCGAGGTTATCCGCCGTTCGTAGACGGAGCTCTAAGGAGTCAACGTGTTTTCGTATATTAAGCGCCATTGGCCTGTCTACGTGATTTTGACCTTGATTGCCATTGCGTTAGGATTTGGGGCTGCCTACATCGTGGGTGCAAAGGGCTCGACCCCCGCCTCCGCAATCAGCGAAGAGGTGGAGCAAGAACAGAGCACGGGTGCCGATGGGATTCCTGAGTCCGAGCAAGCAATCGTTGATGGTGGATCTTCGTCTGCAGAGTAGATACGGCGATTTAAATGATTGAAAGCGGGCGAGCCGGGGGACTGGCTCGCCCGCTTTTTCATCGCGCTAGCGCTTCTTTGGGATTGACCTAAGGCGAGCGAACCATAGGGCTGCGGCACCCGAGGTCAGGAGCGCGGTGATGCAAGCGGCGATGGGGGCTGATCCTGTTGCCGGTAGGTCCTGCGGTAGGGTACAGCGTTGAATGACACTGTCCTCGTCATGTGACTCAAGTTTATCGCCGCCGCCGTTGCGGCAAAGATCGACGCGCGCGCTGTTGGTGAGTGCAGTTTGGGGTGTATAAGCCGACGTTGCCTGCATGTGCACGACTGCGCCCCGAGCATCTGTGCCAAGGATTGCTTTGGCATCGTCAAGGTCGTCGTGCTCATCTTTGAGATCATCGCGGGTCCAAGAATCCGCATCGCTTCGAGTCGTAAAGTCGGCGGCTACCGCACCGTATTCAATTCGAATGCCCGTTACGACGGTATTGGATGCAAGGTCGAGTTCTTTCGCCTCCAATGTGGTGGATTCCGTGGTCGAGACATCCGCCTTCCAGAGGTGCCAGTCGTCGTAATCGACGAGGCGGCAATCCTCACCCAGACTCTCTTTTACTTCGTCGGACTCAAGCCAAGGATTTTCGTGCCCATCGTCAAGCGTCGCGTTTGCCGACTCATCGACGTCTGTCGAGTCCAACGGCGCCGTGCGATACCACACGTTGCACAGACCGTTGAGGTCGCCGATGGCGACGGGGGTTTCGATTGAGACGAATCTCGCCGTATCGTCCTCGGCACACTCAAGATCATCGGTAATTGTGAACTCATCAACCCAGGTAGCTGAATCGTTTCGAGCGTCGATGGTATAGGAGAAAAGCCCATCCGTATTGGTTTGTATCGCGGCACGGTTTTTACCATCGCCGTTAGCCAACAGGCCCTTCCCGATAGGTTGGACAAGTTCCTGACGCTTGTCGACCTGTCCTTTGATCTCGATGGGCGCATCCTTCATCGCGACGGATTGGACTTCTCCCGTATCCTTTATTTCAAACGTTATCTCCTCGGCAAGGTCATAGGTCCGCGGAGACATCGTTTCGCGCAACGAGTAGGTGCCGGGTGCAAGATGATCGATGCGGTGCGGCTTGTCGGATGAGGTCCAGGAGTCTATTTCGGTTTTATCGGGACCATATAAGGTGAGCTGTGCGCCTTTCACTTCCTGCTCTCCGCTTGCATCGACTTTGGAGATATCAACCTTGGTGTAATCGTCGGATACGTTAAGCCGTGCTTCTACAACGGGTGTTTTCTGGTCGGCATAGGTAAAGTCGACGATATGGTGCGTCCGATCGAGTAAGAAGCCAGTCGGCGCTTGAGTCTCGACAACCTCGTAGCGTGCAGTGCCAGATCCCAGCGGGAGGTCGTCCGCGCGTGCCTCTCCAGTTTCATCCGTCGTGACGGTAGCAACAGTCTCACCGTCGAGCGCGGCAATGCTACCGTCGGGGCGCACGATATCGCCCGAGGCACGGATCTCAAAGACGGCGCCCGCGAGGCTGCTGCCGTCTACGGCAGCGGTTTTAATGATCCTGATGTTTCCGGTCGCGGCGTGGTCATAATACGAGGCGATTGCAACGGGCGTTAGGTTCATGTCGGCGGGTATGTTTACCTCGATTTCCTCGCCGACAAGATAGGGCTCTTTGGCCGAGGTTTCGCGTACATAATAGGTGCCCGGCACGAGCGATTCGGGCAGTGTGACGGTCCCGGTCGCGTCAGTCGTAAAGGTGTCCATTACGTTATGTGTTGGATACCAGCAAGTTTGTGAGACAGGTTCGTGATTGCTGTCGAGTAGTTGGAAGGTGAATCCGGCTAGTGGAACAGAAGCGCCTGTTTGGGCATCGCGTTTTACAATTTGGAGATGCGTCGACAGAGCGTGGTTGTCCACGATATATTGAAGCTCGGCGCCGTCGGAAATCTGATTGGCCCCGACGGTCCATTCCCCTGCACGTTTAAAACCCTCGGGGACGGTTTCCGGAACCTCGCGAACGGTGTAGCCGGCGCGGTCGTATGGGATGGCTCCGTGGACACCGGCGGGTCGCTTGCCTGCGCCGAACCATGCTTCTGACAGATCTTTGGTGGAGGCAAAGCCATAGATGTTTGTGGTCAGTGTGCCAACAACCTGCTGAGAGCTGTTGCTGACAACCTCAAAGACAACACCTCCCGCCGGCTGCTCCAGGCCGGATTGGTCGCTATTGCCGTAGTCCTTGAATTTGGAAATCTCAAGGTCAAACGCAATGGGGGTATCGGAAACGCGAGATTCGATCTCGACCACGCCTGAATCGCCGAGCTGGTCGGCTCCGACGGTGTAAGACCAGCTGTCACCGGAGGGCAAATAGCCCTCGGGCGCCTTCGATTCATAGATGGTAAAGGTTCCCAGCGGGACATCGGTGAGGGTAGCTCGACCGCTTTCATCGGTCCTGAGAGTTTGTGTCCATCCAAGGGTTGATTGCGATACGCATACGAATTCTGCTCCTGCGAGCGAAGCCCCAACTTGGGGGCCTGCATTCGTTGCGGCGTCGAGCTTTACAATGCGCAAGGTAATGGTGCCGGGTTGTTCATCAATGGTGACGTATCCGCCGTTATCCGTCGTGGTAAAGGCAATGCGATCGTGCCGGGGGATATAACCAGCTGGCGCTGTTGTCTCAACGAGGTAGTATGCCGTGTTGGGTAGGAGTGTTGCCTGTGCTCGACCGTTGCCGTCCATCTGGATGGTGCCAACACGTGCGTCGCTGGCGCTCTCAAAAATATCGAATGTTGCCCCGGTAAACTGATAGGTATTGTTTCCGCTGGTAATAACGGTGTTCGCAGACTGCTTTTGGAAGGAAACAGAGACTGCCGGCAGTACATAGAGCATGTCTTGACGTTTGCTGCCGCCCGATACGGTTCCTATATAGCGCCGCGCGCGGTGCGGAGCGGCTTTGATGCTTCCTGATTTTGCGCTGTCGTGGAGCCACCGCGCAGCCGCCACGACTTCATTGTCGGCGGTAAAGTGCCCGCTCTTGGTTTTGCCCTGAGCGGTTGTGTAGGAGTAGGTGCCGTCGACATGGGTAGTGCCGTTGAGCATCCATACGGCAAGCTGGGTGGCGGCGCGGGCGCGATCGGGTGAAAGATGGTAACCGCCAAACGACGTGGCGGTAGGATATCCGTGACAAACGATTGCCGCGAACTCGTCGTCGAGCCACACCCAGCCTTGATCAAAGTTGAGCCATGGGCCGCCCGGCTTGGTGGGGCCGGGGCGCTCCTGGTTCATGCAGTAGGCAATCGAGGCGTCTTGAGCTTCATACTTGCCGATGAAGAAGGGCCCACAATCATCGCTAATAGTGCGGAAGCCGAGCTGGTCGTAGCCATCGACGGCAAATGCGGCTCCCGGTGCCAGACAGCCGAAAAGCAGGAAGAGGAGCAGGAGCAGCGGACCTGTTGCGATTGCGCTGTGGACAGAGTGCGTGGGTGCGTTGGACATGGCTGCTCCTTATCCCTCGTGCGCCGCATGGGGAGGTTGCGACGCGTAGGATGAGGCTACCCCCGAGGTTCATGCGGGTAAGTACCGGAGCCTGACCAAAAGCTTGCCCAATTCCTGACAAATTGAGCTCAAATACAACAATCAGGCAAAAGCGCAGGTAGAAGATAAGGAGAACAGGAGGCCAAAGGTCCTCGTCTCCACAATTGATGCGATTTTCAAACGAATCTCCACAGCTAAAACAAGCATCGCCACCCTTGTATCGAACAAGACAACCGCGTTATACTAGCCAACACACAAGCGGGCATCGCCAAGTGGTAAGGCATCAGCTTCCCAAGCTGACACTCGCGGGTTCGAGTCCCGTTGCCCGCTCCAGAAAAAGTAAAAGCACGACACCGTTCCGGTGCCGTGCTTTTTTCAATAAAGCGCCGGGACTCGAACCCGCCAGGGTGCGAGCGTAAAACAAACGCGAAGCGTTTGTAGCGAGCAGGCGAAGGCGCCGGCAGGCGCCTGAAGCCGGTGCGGATTTGCGAAGCAAATACGCGGACGTCCCGTTGCCCGCTCCAATTCCAAAATGTTAGGTTAATGCCTGCTGCCCATACTTGCACCTGCGCACGGTACAATGGTTGGGTTACGACCAACGTGCCAATAACCAAAAAGGAGCCGCTATGATCGATCGCTATACCCGCCCGGAGATGGGACACATCTTCTCCCTCGAGAACAAGTACGCCATTTGGCAGGAGATCGAGGTCCTGGCCTGTGAGGCCCAGGCGGAGCTCGGCAAGATCGGCATTTCTAAAGACGAAGCCCAGTGGATCCGCGACCGTGCCAACTTTGAGAAGGCAAAGGTCGACGAGATCGAGGAGGTCACGCGCCACGACGTCATCGCCTTCCTGACCAACATGAAGGAGTACATCGACGCCGATGTTCCCGAGGGCGACCCCAAGCCCAGCCGCTGGGTTCACTATGGCATGACCAGCTCCGATCTGGGCGACACGGCTCTGTGCTACCAGCTCACCCAGGCCTGCGACCTGATCATCGAGGACGTCAAGAAGCTCGGCGAGATTTGCAAGCGTCGCGCCTTTGAGGAGCGCAACACGCTCTGTGCCGGCCGCACTCATGGCATCCACGCCGAGCCGATGACCTTCGGCATGAAGTTCGGCTCTTGGGCCTGGGAACTCAAGCGCGATCTGGATCGTCTTGAGGACGCCCGCAAGAATGTTGCCTTCGGTGCCATCTCGGGCGCTGTTGGCACGTACAGCTCCATCGAACCGTTTGTCGAGGAGTATGTCTGCGAGCACCTGGGTCTGGTTCACGACCCGCTGTCCACGCAGGTTATCAGCCGCGACCATCACGCCTATCTCGCCGGCGTTCTCGCCACCACCGCGGCCACCTGCGAGCGCATCGCTACCGAGGTTCGCAATCTGCAGAAGACCGATACGCTCGAGGCCGAGGAGCCGTTCCGCAAGGGTCAAAAGGGCAGCTCCGCCATGCCGCACAAGCGCAACCCGATCACCATGGAGAAGGTCTGCGGTCTGTCGCGCGTCGTGAAGTCCAACGCCCAGGTTGCCTTCGATAACGTCGCCCTGTGGCACGAGCGTGACATTTCGCACTCCTCTGCCGAGCGCGTCGCCCAGGCCGATAGCTTCATCGCCCTTGACCACATGTTCCAGTGCCTCATCCGCGTTATCGATGGCCTGCAGCTGTACCCTGCCCGCATGATGGCCAACCTCAATAAGACCCGCGGCCTCATCTTCTCCTCCAAGGTGCTGCTGGCCCTCGTCGACACGGGCATCACCCGCGAGGACGCGTACGCCATTGTGCAGGAGAACGCCATGGCAACCTGGCGCGAGGTGCAGGATTGTGTCTCCGGCCCCACCTTTAAGGAGCGTCTCGAGGCCGACCCGCGCTGCACCGTCAGCCAGGAGAAGCTCGACGAGATCTTTGATCCGTGGGACTTCCTCACCCGTATCGACACGGTCTTTGATCGTCTGGAGCAGCTGAGCTTCGAGTAGGTTCGGGCATAACGTTAGCTTTTTAGGGCGCTTTGCTGGTAATGTGTGTTGCCGGCAAAGCGCCTCGTTGCATTTAGGGAAAGACGGGGATAATAGTCGTCTCGAATAACATTCTGAGAGGGGATCGCATGATTTCGTTTGATTACAAGCCGCAGGGTGTATGCTCTCGCAATATTCACCTTGACCTTTCCGATGACGGCAGCAAGGTGCTGGGCGTTGAGTTTACCGGCGGCTGCGATGGCAACCTCAAGGCCATCTCCAAACTGGTCGAGGGCGCTCCTGCCGACCGTGTGATCGAGGTTCTTGCCGGCAATACCTGCGGCATGAAGAAGACCTCTTGCGCCGATCAGCTTACGCGCGCTATCGAGGCTGCTCGCGCCGAGATCGCCTAATGGGTATCGCCGACCACATCAAGAACGGAATATCGCGTCGCGGCTTTGTGCTCGGTGGAGCTGCCGCGGGCGCTGCCACGGTGCTTGCCGGATGTTCGAAAAAAACAGGCACCAGTGATGATGCCGCTGGCGAGCCGCAGGTTATCAAGGACGATTCGAAGATTGTCTCGATCACTGATGAGTACGAGGCAGTTGACATCGATCTTGAGCCGGCGGCATCGTGGACGCTGCCGCTGGGCACGTTGCTGTACTACTGCGATGGTGACTATGCTGCGGCAATGATGGCGCCCGCATCGGCACTGCACGCCAACACACTCGGTGTGCTCAACCTGGGCGATGGCTCGCTTACCACATTAATTGAGAATCCTATCGAGGGCACGGGATATGCTTTTTACGATGTCCGTGCCGGCGACGGCGTGTTTGCGTGGGTTGAGATGAACTTTGCCAGTTCATCGTGGAAGCTCTACGCTCAAAATCTGTCGGGCGCTTCGCTCTCTGGCGACGTGGTTGAGCTCGATCGAGGTGGCAAGGACTACGATCCGCCACTGTTTACGGCGTTCGGGTCATCAGCCATCTGGTATAAAACTGTCTCTTATACACATCTCCGAGCCCACGAGACACTCGCTAATCTCG
>USBX01000035.1 GCA_900552995.1 uncultured Collinsella sp. | reverse complement strand
CCGTTACGCGGTTTGGTAAAACCGCGTAACTAATACTCGAGCTTCCACATGTAGCGGCGCGTCATGTAGTCCTTGTGGGTGACGGCGGAAAGCGCGCGCATATACACGTTGTTGAGGATCGGGGCAAAGATCAGGTGGTTGAAGTACTCGCTCACGCTGTCCTTGATGTCGTTGAGGCCGAGCTCCTTGGCGTCGAGCTGATAGACGCGCTCGCCACCGTACTGGTTGACGAAGCGGATGCCGCGCTCGTCGTTGCAGCGGCTGCGGCCGACGCTGATGAGCTGGAACAGCGAGGTGCGCTTGTCCAGGATCTCGAAGGGGCCGTGGAAGAAGTCGCAGGTGTTGATGGTGCAAGAGTCGATCTGCAGCATCTCCTGCACGTTGCAGATGCTAAAGACGTAGGCGGCACCAAAGAGCGGACCCTGAGCCATCACGTTGATGCAGGGCTTGTCGGCGTTCTGCTCGGCCCACTTGGCAGCGAGCGGACGGGTGTACTCGACGGCCTTGCGATAGATGGGGTCAACCAAGTCGAAGGCGGCCATAGCGGTCTCGTACTCGGCATAGCCCTCGGTCTGCTGCGTGAGCTCCATTGCGATCATGGTCACGACGGCGGAGTTGGTGCGGCCCATGCAGGACTCGTCGACGGCCAGGCTGTCGTACTGAATCTTGTAGTCGCAGACCTCGGTGAGGCCGGACTCGTCAACATAGATGGCGATGGTGCTGGCGCCGTGGTCCTTGGCGACCTGGGCGGCGACGATGGTCTCCTTGGTGCCGCGCATGGACACGACGACGGCCAGGGTGTTCTCGTTGACATAGGCAGGCGTGGCGTGCACGAACTCGTTGCTGGTGTAGCTGGAGCTCACGACCTGCGTGGCCTCATGCTCCATAAAATACTGGGCAGGATAGTTGCCGCCGTTGGATCCGCCGGCGCCGATCCACACGACGCGCTTGATGCCGCCCTTGTCTGCCTTGTCAGCCAAAACCTGGGAGACGACATCCTTAACCTGTTCCTGAGTAGTCATCGCGCATCAGCCTTTCTTCTCGTTTGATGCTCTTGATGGCATACAAGTTACATACATGTTTTGGTTATGTCGACTAGTTGTATGCTATATTTGACTTAGATATTTTGCCGCTGTGGTTTTCGATTACTCGTTACCAGCGGTTTTATTGTTGTGTTGAATACATGCTTGCTTAGTTAAGCATACAAGTTAGATATAGGTTGGCAATATGAGCGTCTCATCTAAAAAGAAACTGAGCCAATACGAGCGCTTGGCGGGCATGCTGCGTGACCGCATCGCCGCCGGCGTCTACGCACGCGGAGACAAGCTGCCGTCCGAGATGGAGCTCATGGACGAATCGGGGCTGTCGCGCAGCACCGTGCGCCACGCCCTTAAGGTTCTCGTTGATGAGGGCCTGGTGCGCACCGAGCGCGGGCGTGGCGCCTTTGTGGCCGACACGCCCGCACTCCACGAGAACAACCTAGTGTTTTCGAGCTATACCAAGCAGGTCGAAGGTCAGGGCATGAAGCCCACCACGCGCACCGTGGACTCGGGCTTTGCCAAGGCGGCCGGCAGCATAGCCAAGTTCTTTGACGCCGCCGTGGGCAGCAAGCTCGTCAAACTTGTCCGCCTGCGCTACCTGGACGACGCGCCGCTGTGCTTGGAGACCACCTACCTGCCGCCAAGCTTCGAGACGCTCATCGATCGCGATATCAACGGTTCGCTCTACGCCACGCTGCGACAGGAGTTCCATCGTGCACCGGCACAGGGGCATAAGACCTTTGAAGTGTGCTATGCCTCGCAAAACGAGGCGTTTTTGCTCAACGTTGAGCGCGGGCAGGCGTTGATCCTAATCACCGACTACGTCTACGACACCGACGGTCGCCCGCTCCACGTCTCCAAGCGCATCCAACGCACCGACCGCGCCAAATACACCGAACCCATCGGCTAACCTGCCAAAATAAACCTGTCCCTAAATGGTGGGTTTGGGGAGGTCGGGGAACCAGGTTGGTTTGGGTTGGTTGGGTGTGCGCTCGGCTAGGACCAGCTCCATCCAGCACATGTCGTACCAGCGGCCGAACTTTTGGGCGCAGCGGTCGAAGGCGCCCACCAGGCGATATCCCATATGGGCATGGAAATCCTGACTGTTGTGCGTCAGATACTCGTCGTCCTTGTCGTGCGGCACGGCAATGAGCGCGCACATGTTGGTGACGCCCATCGCGACCAGGCATTGCTTGAGCGCGTCGTGCAGCTTGCGACCCAGCCCGCCATGGCGCACATCGCGTGCCAGGTAGATCGACGTCTCGACCGACCAGTCGTATGCCTCGCGGCTGTTAAGCGGACTCACGTAGGCATAGCCTACCGGACGCCCGTCCAGCTCCATCACCAGATACGGATAGCGCTTGAGCGTACGCTCGATGCGCCCGGCGAACTCCTCAACGCTCGGCACCTCGTATTCGCAGGTAATCGCCGTCTGGCGCACATACGGCTCATAGATGGCAAGCAACGCCGGCGCATCATCGGGCGTCGCCAGGCGAATCGTCGGCTCGGACATCTCTGTCATACAACCCTTCTCCCCAAAAGCAAAGGCCGCCTTGCGCCAAACCCAGCGCAAGGCGGCCCCTCGTCATTACATCAGGCTACAGAACCGCCGCCAACGCGTCGATATCCTCCTGCGTCGTGGCCCAGCTGGTGCAAAAACGCACCACCGTGTGGGTATCGTCGTACTTTTCCCAGTACTCGACCGAGGCATGCTCGCGAATGCGGGCCATGTCCTCGTTGGGCAGAATCACAAACTGCTGGTTTGTGGGCGTCTCCAAGAAGAACCGGTAGCCGTGCTCGTGCAGCACGCGACGAAGCGCCTGCGCGGTTTCGATCGCCTGGCGACCAATCTCAAAATACAGGCCGTCGGTAAAGAGCGCCTCAAACTGCACGCCCGTCAGGCGGCCCTTGGCCAACAGCGCGCCGTGCTGCTTAATACGCGGAATGGGATGCGCCGGGGCGTGCATGCCGCAAAACACCACGGCCTCGCCGCACAGAGCGCCGCACTTGGTGCCGCCGATGTAGAACACGTCACACAGCTGCGCCAGCTCGGGCAGGGTAATGTCGCACTCATCGGCCGCCAGCGCATAGGCCAGGCGGGCGCCATCCACAAACAGCGGAATCTCGCGCTTCTGGCACACTGCGTGAATCGCCGCGAGCTCGGCCTTGGAGTACAGCGTGCCGTACTCGGTCGATAGGCTCACGTACACGGCACCCGGGAACACCGTGTGCTCGTAGCTCTCGTTTTCGTAGAACACCTGGATATAGTTCTCGAGGTCCTCGGCGTGCATCTTGCCCTCGTAGCCGGGGATGGTGAGCACCTTGTGGCCGCCAAACTCGATGGCGCCCGCCTCGTGGCAGGCGACGTGGCCAGTCTCGGCGGCAACGACGCCCTCGTACGGCGCGAGCAGCATGTCGATCACCGTCGCGTTGGCCTGCGTGCCGCCCACCAGAAAAAACACGTCGGCATCGGGAGCCTGACAGGCCTCGCGGATAAGCTGCTTGGCACGCTCGGTGTGTGCATCGGTACCGTAGCCGGGCTGCGGCTCCATATTGGTGTCGACGAGCGCCTGCAGCACTGCCGGATGTGCGCCGTGGGAATAATCGTTGTTAAACGCGAGCATGGCAATCCTCTCTTACCGGGTATCGGCCAGATGATTCAAACGGAGCTATTGTACGCCGTTGGGATAGGCAATGCGCGCGGCAAGGCACTCAAGTGCCAGTACCAGGGCAAAGCCGCAGCTCACGTCGCTCAAAAAGTGCGCACCGATCACGATGCGGCCAAGCGCGACGAGCGCCGCGACCACAGCCGCCGTCCAAAAGACCACGCGGCGGCGCGAAGGCTTTTCCGTAAAGGCTGCCGCGGGAAGCCCGGCGAGCATAAGGCCGATCGCCGCATGCGCTGTGTGTCCGCTCGCAAACGACTTGAACCCGTCCTTGATCACGCCGGCGGCAATATAGGTCCACTTGTCGGGATTGCCGATCACCCACCACGGCTGAAAATTGAGCCCCGGCGTGACCTCGATCACGCGCATGCGCGGGCGCGACCACAACGGCTTAACAATGACGTTGAGGATGATGGCCTGAGCGACCCACACGGCAAGCACCATCAACGCCCAGCGCGTAAGCTCGTCGGGCGCGGTGTCACGCGTAAGGCGGTAGGCGATGAAGTTGGCTGCGATGACCAACGCAAACGTCAGAACCAGCTGAAACGCAATAAGCTTGCCGCCGACGCGCAGCGATCCGATAATCTCGTAGCCGACCAGACCAACGTTGATCAAAATGCCCAGCGCAGCGAGCCACTTGCTCGCCTTGGAATCGGGGCGTGCCGAGCGCACGAGCATAACGCCCGCGACGCTCGCCGTCAGCTCAAACGGCAGCTCGCCGGCCGCCTCGATAAAGCGGCCGTACATGCTGCCGATGTTGAACAGCGCGCTCGAGATCTGATAATCGAAGAAACTGCCCACGCCCAGACAAAGACACAGGACAACCGCGATAATGGCGACATCTTTCTTATAGATGTATCCGAACATGCTTTCCTTTCGATGGAGCTGGAATCAACCTGCAACGTGGCGGGACAAAGACGACTTCATCCCGCCACGCCCCCTACTTGTTAGTCGTCGTCGCTGGCACCCAGCTGCTGCAGCAGCATGAGTGCCGCGGCCACGGGACCGGTGCCGTCGTTGGCGTCGAGGCCGCGGCCCAGGCCGCTGCCCGCGCCGGCGCCCGCCTTGTAGGGCACCGACAGTTTGCGGCTCTTGGGGAAGTTCACCGCACCGTAGCGAGTCTTAAGCTCAAAGGCCACCTTCTTGGGCACTTCGACGCCCAAAAACGTGATGCGTCCGCCGCTGAGCGTGACGCTCTCGAGCCCCAGGCGCTCGCCGCGAATACGAATGCGCGCGCGGTTGAACAGGTTGAGTCCCGCCAACGGCAGCTCGCCATGCGCGGCCTCGGTCTCCTCCTGCACCTCGTCGATGCTCTCCAGATCCTCGGCCGCCGCGAGCTTGCGGTACACGAGCACGCGCTGGTCCACCGCCGGCATGTACTCCTCGGACAAGAAGTAGTCGGCCGGCAGGTTGATGCCCACGCTCGCCGCCTCCACGCCGGCATCGTCGTCGCCGCGTGCCTCGGCCACGGCCTGTCCCAGCATCTGCGTAAACAGGTCAAAGCCCACGCTCGACAGGTTACCGTGCTGCTCGGCACCCATAAGCGAACCGGCACCGCGGATCTCCAGGTCGCGCATGGCAATGCGCATGCCGCTGCCCAGGTCTTGGAACTCGGAAAGTGCGGTCAGGCGCGCCGTCGCCTCCTCGGTAAGCGGCAGCTCGCCGGGGAACATAAAGTACGCGTATGCCTGCGTGGCCGAGCGGCCCACGCGGCCCTTGAGCTGGTAGAGCTGCGCCAGGCCCAGGCGCTGCGAGTCCTCGATGATGAGCGTGTTGGCCGTTGCGTTGTCGATACCGCTCTCCACGATGGTCGTGGCGATAAGCACGTCGATCTTTTTGGTCGCGAACTCGATCATCACGTCCTCGACCTCGCGCGGGCTCATCTTGCCGTGTGCCACGCCCACACGCGCCTCGGGCGCAGCCTCGTGCACGCGCGCCACGGCATCGTCGATGGTCTTGACGCGGTTGGACACGTAATACACCTGACCGCCGCGGCCCACCTCCAGGCGAATCGCTGCACTCACCACGTCGGGGTCGTACTCCCCCACGTGCACGATTACGGGACGACGCCCGGTCGGCGGTGTGGTGATCAGGCTCATGTCGCGCACGCCGCTCGTGGCCATCTGCATGGTTCGCGGAATAGGCGTTGCCGAGAGCGTGAGCACGTCGATTTGCTCGCGCAGGTTTTTGAGCTGTTCCTTGTGCTGCACACCAAAGCGCTGCTCTTCGTCGATGATCACCATGCCCAGGTTCTTGGGGTTCACATCGGCCGAAAGCAGACGATGCGTGCCGATCAGCACATCAATCGTGCCCTCGGCAAACGCCTTGAGTGCGCGCTTTTGCTGCGCCGGGGTACGGAAGCGGCTGAGTACCTCGACCTCCAAGCCAAACGGGGCAAAACGCTCAAAGAATGTCTCGTAGTGCTGTTGGGCCAGAATGGTCGTGGGGCAGAGCACCATGACCTGACGGCCGGAGTCCACGCACTTAAAGGCTGCGCGCAGGGCGACCTCGGTCTTGCCGAAACCCACGTCGCCGCACAGCAGGCGGTCCATGGGCTTGGGCGCCTCCATGTCGGCCTTGATGTCGGCGATAGCCTCCAGCTGGTCGCGTGTCTCGTCGTAGGGGAAGCTCTCCTCCATCTCGATCTGCTCGGGCGTATCGGGCGGACAGGCGATACCGGTAATCGACGAGCGGCGCGTATACAGATCGACCAGGTCAAACGCCAGCTTTTTGGCATTCTTGCGCGCCTTGTTGGTAGCCCGCGTCCAGTCGGCGGTGTTGAGCCTGGTCAAGCGCGGTTTATCGCCGTCGGGACCAACGTAGCGCGTAATGCGGTCAACCTGCTCCAGCGGCACGTAGAGCTTGTCGCCATCGGCGTATTCCAGCAAAAAGTAGTCGCGCTCCTTGCCGCCCACTTCCTGGCGCGCGATCTCGCTAAAGAGCGCGATGCCGTGGGTAGCGTGCACCACGTAGTCACCCGGCTTAAACGGGAACGTGATCTGCGTAACGTCCACCTTGCGGCGGCTGCGCGCGCGGTTGGCGTCCATGCGGGCGTTGAGGTCAGCGATTGAGAACACGGCCAGGTTGGCATCGGGCACCACCACGCCCTGCGGCAAGGCGGCATCGACAAAGGTCACGCGTCCGCGCGAGATGGTGGGCACGGCGGCGCCGGCGGCAGCCTGGGCGGCACCCGCCTCGAGCGAGCGGGCGTTGAGCGCGTCGGCGCGACGCTCACGAATGGAAGCATGGGCCTCCTGGCGTGCGACACGGTCGGCGAAATCCGCCGCTGCCACGCGCACGCAGTCGCCGATAGCGCCGGCATTTTCGGGCGCCGCGGTCAGCGATTCCTCAAAGGTAATGCCCTCGTCGCCAAAGGTAAGCTCCATCGACTCGCGCGCACCGCGGTCGGGGATGGCAAACACGCAGGCATAGCGCTTACCCACGACCTCCTGAATGCGCGTCATAAAGCGATTGTCCGAGCCCGCAATGGCAGGCTGCTCAATCTTGAGCTCGGCCGTCACCGCACCGCCGGCACGGATGAGGCTCACATAGTTCAGGCGCTGCTGGGCACCAAAATCGAGCTGTTGGGCGCGCACGTACAGACCATCCAGGCGGTCAATCCCTGCCTCGCCGGCACGCGCCTCGATATCCTCGTAGGCGCGCAGGCAGTCGTCGAACAGCGAGCGCGGCTCGGACAAAACCACCAGCGCCTTGCCGCTCACGTGCGACAACGGGCTCACGGTCTGGCCGTACATCACCGGCAAAAAGCGGTCGAGCTCAGGCGTGACGATGCGCGCATCCACCATCTCGAGCAGCGCCGCCAACTTGCTGTCGTCCTGGCTGGCGCGGTAGAGCGCCACATGCATGTTGTGGACGGCGTCGTCGGTGAGTGCGAGCTCGCGACAGGGGAAGATCTCGATGCTGTCCTCGTTGCCGATGGTCTGGCCCGTAGAACTCACCATGCGGCGTATGCGGTCGATCTCGTCGCCGAAAAACTCGATGCGTACGGGCGCCTTTTCCTGCGCGGGAAACACCTCGACGGTGTCGCCGTGCACACGGAACAGGCCGGGCGCGTCGGCGGCGCCGGCATTGGTGTAGCCCATGCCCACCAGACGCTGCGGCACCTCGTCAAAGGGAATCTCCTCGCCCACCGCAAAGGCTGTCTCTTATACACATCTCCGAGCCCACGAGACACTCGCTAATCTC
>USBX01000034.1 GCA_900552995.1 uncultured Collinsella sp. | reverse complement strand
CAGCGTCAGATGTGTATAAGAGACAGTTCCAGGTTGCCGCCCTTCCGGCCGGCGGTCTGGTCGAGATCGAAGTCGTCGCCGCTCTCTAAGGCGTTGGCAACAGCTAAACATGACATGCAAAAAGACCCTGCAGCGCGAGCTGCAGGGTCTTTTGTCAAGCGGTGCGACAAAAATGATCCGTTTCCCCTCGTCCCCAAGGGATCACGTTTAGCCTTCCTTGCGGACTTTTTGCAGGTAGCGGTAGACGCTGGGCTCCGAGATGCCCAGCGCGGTGGCAGCGCAGGCCACGGCGCCCTTGAGCATGAACACCCCGTTGCTGTTGAGGTGGCGAATGACGTCCACGCGGTCGCTCTGACCAAGCGACGCCACATCCAGCCCGCGCGCGCTCAGCAACTCGGCAATGCTGCGGTCGATGAGCTCCTGTGTGGACTCCGAAAGACTTTCGACCTCGATGGGGGCGGGCTCCGCGCGCGTCGGCGCCGCGTCGAAGCATGCCATGAGCTGCTGCGCCATGGTGTTGATGGAGCGCACGGTCGAGAGGTCGGTGTTGACGCAGAGCATACCGACGATCTCGTTATCTTCGCGGATAAAGTACGTCGCTGACTCCAACGTCTTGCCGCCGGCACCGCGCCCCTCGTAGCCCGTAATAAACGGCAGGTCGCGATACTTGGGGTCGTGCATGATCTTGAGCGCCAGATCGGTGGCGGGACCGCCGACCTTACGGCCGCTCACGATGCCGTTGCGAATATCGACGATGGCGTGGTCGGGATCCGAGAAATCATGCAGCACGATCTCGCTGTTCTTACCGAGTATCTGCTCCAGGAAATCGACCATCGGCAAAAAGCGACGTACGGTCTCGTACACGGGCAACTCCTTGGGGTGAAATCGGAAATGTTCATAACAATTTTTTCTCATGGTAACACGCTGCTCTTCATCTCGTATATCCGCAGGTACATTGCGTAATACAGACGAACGGTAGGAATTTGGCGGTAAACGGTCGACCAAAAGAAAAGTTAGATGTTATTTTGACCAGACACTTTCCTGACCTGCGGAAATGCATTATCTCAGCTGAAGAATAGTCTGATAACAAAAAATTATTATTGAGAATGAGAATCATCTTTAATACGATATGCAACGAAGGCACAACCTCAACCCCGCACTGCGTCACAATAGAGCGTTAGATGCGAAAACAACTATTTCGAGGATTGGTGGTCAAATGACCCAGGAGACGGTTAAGAACGGCACTGAAGCCCTGTTCACTCGTGAAGGCATGCCTCCCGTTAAAGAAATGATCCCGTGTGCCCTTCAGCACGTACTGGCTTCGTTTGCCGGTATCATCACCCCGGCTGTCATCATGGCTGGCGTCTACGGCTTTAATAGCCAGCAGAGCACCGACATCATCCAGGTCGCGCTCATTCTTTCGGCAATCGATACGGCCCTTCAGGCCTTCGCTCCCTTCCGTCGCATCGGCGGCGGTCTGCCCATCGTCATGGGCGTTTCGTTCGCATTCCTGCCGGCCCTGCAGGCCATGGGTGCCTCGGGCTTTAGCTTTGGCGCGCTGTTGGGCGGCGAGATCGTCGGCGGCGCCGTCGCGGTCCTCTTTGGTCTGGCCTACAGCAAGATAAAGTGGCTGTTCCCGCCCGTCGTGACCGGTACGGTCATCTTCTCCATTGGCGTCTCTCTCTATCCCACGGCCGTCAAGTATATGGCCGGCGGTATGGGTACGCCGCTGTGGGGCACTCCGCAGGCCTGGTGCGTCGCTCTTATCACCTTCGCCGTGGTCTTTGCGCTCGCCAACTTTGGCAAGGGCACGCTCAAGCTGGGATCCGTGTTCTTTGGCATGATCGTTGGCATGATCGTTTCGATTCCCTTTGGCATGATCGACTTCTCCAGCGTCGCCACCGCCCAGGTCTTCGCCCTTCCCAAGCTCATGCCCTACGCGCTCGAGTTTGATCCCGAGGTCTGCATTACCCTCGCCGTCGTGTTCCCCATGGTTGCCATCCAGGTTATCGGTGACGTCTCCGCCGCCTGCCTGGGCTCCATCGACCGTATGCCCACCGAGCGCGAGCTCTCCGGAGCTATCGTGTCCCAGGGCCTCACCTCTATGGTCGGCGGCCTGCTGGGCGGTCTTCCCACCAGCGCCCTTGGCCAGAACGTGGGTATCATCTGCTCCAACAAGGTCGTCAACAAGTGGGTCTTTGTGATTATCGCGGCCGTCTTTGCCATCGCCGGCCTGTTCCCGCAGCTCTCTGCCGTCCTTTCCGCTATCCCGCAGCCCGTCATCGGCGGCGCGACCGTCGGCGTCTTTGGCACCATCACCATGAACGGCGTGCGCATGTTCACCCGCGAGGGCCTTACGCAGCGCACTACCACCATCGTCGGTACCTCCGTCGTCTTTGGCCTGGGTATCTGGATGGCCAGCGGTTGCCTTGCCGGCGAGGGTATGCCCGCCTGGGTGTCCACCGTCATCGGCTCCAATGCCGTAACCCCCACTGCCATCATGGCCATTGTCCTTAACCTGATCCTTCCGCAGACGCCGGTCGTGGCTCAGCACATCGATGCTGCCAAGGATGCCGCCGTGGATCTGGTCTTGCCCGAGAGCAAGAAGTAACCAATTCGGTGCTATTCGTCGGCGGACGCATCGCCTCGTCCGCCGACGTCATGCGGCGCCAAGCCGCACTTCAAAGGGTTTGTCCCTTTGGTGAAGCGTTGACGGGAGAGGGCCCGTTTCCGGTGTAGGCCGGCGCTTCGCACTCCGCCATGTCAGAGGTGTCAAACCCCGCCTCTGATGTTGAAGGGAGCATCCATGCTTCTGGTCGCTAACGGTTCCGTCTTTACCCGCAACGCGCAGGCCCCGTTCATTCCCAACGGTGCGGTCGCCATTGACGGAGATACGATCGTCGAAGTGGGCCCCGAGTGCGAGCTCAAGGCCAAGTACCCGGATGCCGAGTACGTCGACGCCCAGGGTAACCTCATCATGCCCGGACTCATCAACTGCCACACCCACATCTACTCGGGTCTGGCTCGCGGCCTTGCCATTAAGGGCTGCAACCCCACCAACTTCCTGGAGAATCTTGAGCAGCAGTGGTGGAAGATCGACGACAACCTGACGCTCGACGGCACCAAGGCAAGCGCCTATGCCACGATTCTGGACTCCATCCGCGATGGTGTCACCACGATCTTCGATCACCACGCGAGCTTCTGCGAGATCCCGGGCAGCCTCTTTACCATTAAGGATGCAGCGCAGGAGCTGGGTATGCGTTCGTGCCTGTGCTACGAGGTCTCCGATCGCCGCGGTCAGGAAAAACGCGACCAGGCCATTGCCGAGAACGCCGAGTTTGCCCAGTGGGCCGCCAAGGAGCGTCGCGATAACGACAACCACATGATCGCCGCCATGTTTGGCGGACATGCTACCTTTACGCTTTCGGACGAGACCATGGATAAGATGGCCGAGGCCAACAACGGCCTGACCGGCTTCCACATCCACGTGTGCGAGGGCATGAACGACGTGTGGGACTCCCGCCTCAACCGCGGTGGCATCAGCCCCGTCGAGCGCCTGCTGCAGCACAACCTGCTCGGTCCCGACACCATGCTCGGCCACTGCATCCACGTGACGCCTGCCGAGATGGATATCGTCAAGGAGTCCGGTACCTGGCTCGTCAACAACCCCGAATCCAATATGGGCAACGCCGTGGGCTGCGCCCCCGTGCTCGAGTTCTTCCGCCGCGGCATCCCCGTGTGCATGGGCACCGACGCCTACACCCACGACATGCTCGAGAGCCTCAAGGTCTTCCTGATCATTCAGCGCCACAACGCCGCCATGCCCAACGTGGGCTGGTGCGAGGCCATGACGATGCTGTTCGAGAACAACGCCAAGATGGCGAGCAAGTACTTCGATCGCAAGCTCGGTGTGCTCGAGGCCGGCGCTGCCGCCGACGTCATCGTCATGGACTACAAGCCCTTTACGCCGCTGAGCGAGGAGAACATCGACGGCCACATGCTCTTTGGCATGATGGGCAAAAACTGCCGCACCACCATCATCAACGGCCGCGTCCTGTACAAGGATCGCGAGTTCGTTGGCATTGATGAGGACAAGATCAACGCGTGGACTATGGCCGAGTCCAAGAAGCTCTGGAGCACGCTCAACGATCGCGCCTACTAATTACAAGTAGATTCGCGCGCGTCGGATGTTTCGCCGCATCCGACGCGCGTATAGGCGACCTCCGCGGGGTCGCCGGCGCTGTGCTAGCGCTACACCGTATTTGCGCCCGCCGCGCGGTCTCGCCGGGCGTTACAGAGAGGAGCTCACTATGAGCGACATCATGAGGCCGATCCCGTTTTCGCAGCTGATGAACTGGATCATCGAGGAGCACAAGACCCAGGACGCCATCTTTGGCGTGCGCAAGATGGTCACGGCCAACCAGGAGGGCGCGCTTCCCATTTTTGACGAGCGAATCGAGACTCCGTTTGGCCCGGCCGCCGGCCCCAACACGCAGCTGGCCCAGAACATCGTGGCCTCCTACGTTGCTGGTTCCCGCTTCTTTGAGCTCAAGACCGTCCAGGTTATGGACGGCGAGGAGCTCTCCAAGTGTGTGAACAAGCCCTGCATCGTGGCGCAGGACGAGTGCTACAACTGCGAGTGGTCGACCGAGCTCGAGGTTCCGCAGGCTTTTGCCGAGTACGTGAAGGCATGGTTCGCCTGTCACCTCATTGCTCGCGAATACGGTCTGGGCAGCCCGGACGGCTTTGTCTTCAACATGTCCGTGGGCTATGACCTCGAGGGCATCAAGAGCCCCAAGGTCGACGCCTACATCGAGGGCATGAAGGACGCCAGCGGCTCTGACGTCTGGAACGAGTGCCGCGCATGGGCACTCGCCAACCTGGACAAGTTTGAGCATGTCGACGCCGCGTTTGTCGAGTCCATCCCGGCGCGCGTCTCCAACTCCATCACCGAGTCTACGCTGCATGGCTGCCCGCCGGCGGAGATCGAGCGCATCGCGACCTATCTGATCACCGAGAAGGGCCTCAACACCTACATCAAGTGCAACCCCACGCTGCTGGGCTATGAGTTTGCCCGCCAGCGCCTCAACGAGCTGGGTTTTGACTACATCGTCTTCGATGACACGCACTTCCGCGAGGACCTGCAGTGGGTCGACGCCGTGCCCATGTTCGAGCGCCTGATTGCCCTGTGTGCCGAGCGCGGCCTTGAGTTTGGCGTCAAGCTCACCAACACCTTCCCCGTCGACGTGACGAGGAACGAGCTGCCCTCCACCGAGATGTACATGTCGGGCCGTTCGCTGTTCTCGCTGACCATCGAGGCCGCCCGCCGCATTACCGAGCAGTTCGATGGCAAGCTGCGCATCAGCTATTCCGGCGGTGCCACGGTCTACAACATCCGCGCCCTGTACGATGCCGGCATTTGGCCCGTTACTCTGGCGACCGACGTGCTCAAGCCCGGTGGCTACGAGCGCTTTAGCCAGATGGCCGGCGAGTTTAGCGATCTGGACGGCAAGCCGTTTGCGGGCGTCTCGCTCGAGGCTGTGACTGCGATCCAGGCCGACTCGCTCACCAACCCGCTCTACAAGAAGCCGCTGCGCCCGCTGCCCGACCGCAAGGTCGCCGGCAAGAGCCCGCTTTCCGACTGCTTTACCACGCCGTGCCGCACGAGCTGCCCCATCCAGCAGGATATCCCCGCCTATCTGGCGGCTGTTGACGAGGGCCGTTACGAGGACGCACTCAACATCATCATCGAGCGCAACGCCCTGCCGTTCATTACCGGCACCATCTGCCCGCATCCTTGCCGCCGTGCCTGCGAGCGCGCGTTCTACGAGCCCGAGGGCGCCCAGATTCGCGCCAGCAAGCTCAAGGCCGCCCGCGAGGCCATGACCGCCGTGCTGCCCAAGCTGCGCGCCCAGGCCATCGCCAACGACGGCGAGCGCAACGTTGCCGTTATCGGTGGCGGCCCGGCCGGCCTGGCGACGGCGTTCTTTCTGACGCGCGCCGGCGTGCCCGTTACCATCTTTGAGGCCCGCGATTCGCTCGGCGGCGTGGTCCGTCACGTGATTCCCGAGTTCCGTATCTCGAGCGACGATATCTCCCACGATGCCGAGCTCTGCCTGGCCTTTGGCGCCAAGGTGCAGCTCAACGCTCGCGTGGATTCCATTGACGAGCTCAAGGCCCAGGGCTTTACCGACGTGGTCGTTGCCACCGGTGCCTGGATGCCCGGCTCTGCGGGCTTGGGCGAGGGCGCCGAGCTCGACGTGTTGGAGTTCCTCGAGGCCGCCAAGAAGGGCGAGAAGCTCGAGCTGGGCGAGGACGTCGTGGTTATTGGCGCCGGCAACACCGCTATGGACGCCGCCCGCGTGGCCAAGCGCCTGGCCGGCGTGAAGAACGTGCGCCTGGTGTATCGCCGTACCAAGAAGCAGATGCCCGCCGACGAGGAAGAGCTCGATCTTGCTCTTGCCGACGGCGTTGAGTTCTGCGAGCTGCTGGCGCCCAAGGCGCTCAACGGCGCCGTGCTGACCTGCGATGTTATGGAGCTTGGCGAGCCTGATGCAAGCGGCCGCCGCAGCCCCGTCGCCACGGGCGAGACCGTCGAGCTTCCCGCCACCACGGTGATCTGCGCCGTGGGCGAGGGCATCGATGCCAGCCTGTACGATGCCGCGGGCGTCGAGCACGACCGTCGCGGCCGCCTTGCCGCCACCTCCACCGGTGTCGAGGGCGTCTGGGCTGCGGGCGACTGCCGCCGCGGTCCGGCTACCGTGGTCGAGGCTATCGCCGATGCCGCCGAGGTCGCCCGTGCCATCGCCGGCGTGGACTTTAACAAGTACGCCGACTGCAACGAGCAGGCCGGCCGCGAGGACACCTGCTACGAGCGCAAGGGGTCGCTGTGCCGCGACAAGCGCAACTGCACCAAGACTCGCTGCCTGGGCTGCGGCTCGGTGTGCGAGGTCTGCTGCGACGTGTGCCCCAACCGCGCCAACGTGGCTATTAAGGTGCCGGGCCTGGACAAGCATCAGGTGGTACATGTCGACGGCATGTGCAACGAGTGCGGCAACTGCGCCGTGTTCTGCCCCTATCAGGAGGGTCGTCCCTACAAGGATAAGCTCACCCTGTTCTGGAGCGAGGAGGACATGGAGAACTCCGATAACGAGGGCTTCCTGGCCGTGGACGAGGATCACTTTAAGGTCCGCGTCGCCGGCACGGTCCGCACCGTCTCGGTCGATGCCGTCAACACCGGCCTTCCCGAGGCCGTCCGCCTGACCATCAGGGCTGTGCGCGACAACTATTCGTACCTTCTTAAGAAATAGGCGAGTCTCTTATGGCCAAATCCATTCAACATAACGTGGCCTACGTTGCCTGCGGAAGCGGTTGCGCCTCCGCAGGCGGCGACGCCCGCTGCAGCGAAGGCTGCATTGGCTGTGGCGCCTGTGTCACGGCCTGCCCCCACGGCGCCATTGCGCTGGTCGATGGCATCGCCCGCGTGGATCGCTCAAAGTGCACGGGCTGTGGCCTGTGCGGCATGGCGTGTCCGCAGCGCGTGATTGCCTTCGTTCCCGGCTACCAGAACATCTTGGTGCGCTGCAACAACACCGATAAGGGCGCCATCGCTCGCAAGATTTGCGACACGAGCTGCATCGGTTGCGGCATGTGCGCCAAAAAGTGCCCCGCTGGCGCTATCCGCATCGAGGACAACTGTGCCCATATCGACGGCACGGACTGCCTGTCGTGCGGCATGTGCGCCGTCGTTTGCCCGCATGGCGCCATTCACGACCGCACCGGCATCGCCGCCGGCGTGTAGAAGGGAATCACCATGGCACAGGAATTCACTTTTACCGTTAACGGCGTGGAGCGCACGACGACCCAAAACAAGCCGCTGCTGCGCTACCTGCGCGACGACCTGCATATCCACTCCGCCAAGGACGGCTGCTCCGAGGGCGCCTGCGGTACCTGCACCATTCACGTGGACGGCGCGGCCGTCAAGGCCTGCGTACTGACCACCGCCCTTGCCGCCGGCCGTAACATCGTGACTGTCGAGGGCCTGCCCCAGGACGTGCGCGAGGCCTTTGTGTACGCCTTTGGCGCCGTGGGCGCCGTGCAGTGCGGTTTTTGCATCCCCGGCATGGTCATGGCGGG
>USBX01000033.1 GCA_900552995.1 uncultured Collinsella sp. | reverse complement strand
CCCAAAACGAGCCGCTCGCCTTTGTGATGCTCATCCTGACCAACGCCATCCTCACCGGATGCGCTTGGGCCAGCATCGCCCGCGACCGCATCGCCCCGCGCGTCTTTGCGTTCGCCGGGCCCGACGCCCCCGCCCCCACCGGCAAGCTCGCCCGCCTGCGCGGCGCCTTTGTGGGCAAACCGCTCGTCGCCGCCGTCTTGTGCCTGCTGCTCGCCGGCGTCTTTGCGCTGCTGGGCATGGAGGTCTCGTCCAACCACGACTTTACCTGGGTCTACCCCCTGTGCATCCTGCTCGAGTGGGCCATCATCACCACGCTCATGGTCGGCCTGTTCTTCCTGTTCCAGCGCCACGGCGCAGCTCCCGCGGTCCTGGCCTTTGCCCTCTTTGTCCTGGGCATTGCCGAGTTCTTTGTCATCACGTTTAAATCCATGCCCATCCAGCCGGGCGACCTTTCGGCCATCTCCACCGCCGCCGCAGTCGCCGGCACCGGCTACACCTTCTCGATCTCGCTGTTCTGCGTGCTATCCATGGGCTTTACCGCCATCGCCATGCTGCTGTGCGAGTACGCCGGCCTGGTCGCGCCGCACCGTCAGAAGGGCGCCGCCAACGCCAAGCGCATGTTGCTCACCAACCTGCTCGTGGCGGTGCTGTGCCTGGGCGGCGTGACCGCGCATGTCACGCTCATCGACTACTACAACACCCTCGGCATCACCGTCTACACCTGGCGTCCGCTCGAGAGCTACTGGCGCGAGGGCTACCTGCCCGCTTTCATTAGCGCAGCGCAGTCCATCAAGCCGCCCAAACCCGCCGACTACTCCGTCGACGATGCCAAGGCCACGCTCAAAAAGTACGCCAAGGCCTACGACAAGTCCGACGCGGCCAAGAGCGACGAGCGCGCCGCCGCAAAGGAGCAGTTCGACAGCGAGAAGCCCACGGTCATCGCCATCATGAACGAGACCTTCTCGGACCTATCCATCTACCAGAACATGCGCGCCGGCTACGAGGGCCCGCAGTACTTTAAGAACCTGTCCAACTGCCTCAGCCGCGGCAAGCTCTATGTGAGCGCCTACGGCGGCGGTACCGCCAATACCGAGTTTGAGTTTATGACCGGCAACTCCATGGCCAACCTGGGCTCGGGCGTGTACCCCTACACCATCTACAACATGGAAACGACTGGGAACCTGGCAGAGCAGTTCAAGTCGCTCGGATATTCCACCACGGCCATGCACCCCAACCACGCGACCAACTGGAACCGCGAGAACGTCTACAAGGACTTTGGCTTTGACCAGTTCCTGTCCATCAACGATTTCCAGGGGGCCGACACTCTGCGCGGCATGGTGACCGACCAGGCTACCTACGACAAGATTCTTGAGCTGCTCGACCAGAACGCCGATCCGCAGTTTATCTTCGACGTGACCATGCAGAACCACTCGGGCTACGACACGGGCCTGCTGCCGGTCGACAAGCAGATGCACCTGAACATCGACACGACCGACCTGGACGCCAAGACCGTCGAAGACGGCACGCTCTCCGATGTCGACGAGTATGTCTCGTGCATCGAGCAGTCCGACCAGGCGCTTCGCTACTTCCTCAACGCCCTGAGCAAGCTCGACCGTAAGGTGGTCGTAGTGTTCTGGGGCGACCACCAGCCGTTCTTCCCGTCCAAGTTCAACGATAAGTGGTTTACCGGCGAGGACGACGCCACCCACCAGGAACGTCTGTGGCAGACCGACTACATCATCTGGGCTAACTACGACGTTGCCGGTTGCGACCAGACGAGTGAGGTCGACGACCTGTCCACCAACTATCTGTCCACCCAGCTGATGCAGCTGATCGGCGCACCGCTGACCGACTACCAGAAGGCGCATATGACATTGCGCGAGTCGCTGCCCGCCATCAACTCCGTCGGCTACGAGGACGCCAGCCTGCGCTGGGCGCTCTCCTCCAACGTCACCGGTGATGACGCCGTCGCCGCTGCTGCCACCAAGGCGCGCGAGGATTACGCCAAGATGCAGTATTACGAAATGTTCCGCGACGGCAAGAACGTCTACACCGAGCACTTCCAGACCGAGGCCAACGAAACCGACCCTAACTTGGCACCGGGTACGACCAAGATCAAATAGCGGCTAGCTGCGAGTTCATAACTGAAACGTCTGTCCGAGCAGGGAACCTTATATGCCTCCGCCCGGACAGACGCCTTGTTGTTGAAGCGCGGCTTGTCATAGGGGTATCCGCTGAACATATATAAGTTGAAGGCCACGTCATGTGGCCTTTTTTGCATCCGGAAAGCCCGTCCCACTCTGAATACATCCAGCGAACGCATGCGAGCGTGTCGTCCAGGACGGTCTCGTCATCGGGGTGATGGAAAATGTCACCCCCAAACGCTTGCCACGGTTGCGCCCACAAGTGTCAAGAAAAAAGCCTCGAGAATTTCGAGGCTTTCACGTTTGTACGATTGAACGCGCGGCACCGCGAGCGGCGGCCTACTCGCCCAGCACGGCCTTTTTGGCGGCTGCAGCCATGTTGTCCAGATCCTCCTTGGTGGGATGGTCCTTCGCGGCAACCCAGTTGTCGAGCAGCATCTTAAATCGGGCGTTGTCGGGATCTTGCTCGAGCATGGCCTCGTAGCGCTGCTTGACCGCGGGACCCATCTTGCCCTGGCACATCGACCAGCCCGCAAGCTCGGCATCCTCGGCCAAATTGGACGACACGCGGTCGATAATCTGCTGAAAATAGCTCTGGTCGGCACCAAAGCCGCAGGTGCCAAACAAGAAGACGCGCTTGCCGTGCAAGGCAGAAAGCAGCGCCGCCACCGAGGGCGTGCAGGCGCCCTTGTCGCACCAAAAACCAACGAGCACTGTATCGGCAGCGCAGGCACCCTCGGCCTCGTGCGCGACCTGCTCCGGATCTGCATCATCGCTCAACGCCGCGGCGTGAATAAACTCGACATCCGCAGCCTGCAGCACGCGCTTAATCGCCCCCGAAACCATCCTGGTATTACCGCTCTTGCTGTTGACCACCATAGAGCATGTCATAGTCACGTTGCCTCGTTTCCCCCGAAACTCGAGCCATTAATGCAATTTATTAGAAGCATATCTTAATACTAACGACGCAGATGTAAACCATCTGTCGCTAATCGGTAGTCCCTACTGGGCGAACTGACTGCGGTAGAGCTCGGCATAGAAGCCGTCTGCCGCCAGCAGCTCGTCGTGTGTGCCACGCTCGATAATCTGGCCGTCGCGCATCACCAGAATGCAGTCAGCGTTGCGAATCGTCGACAGGCGGTGCGCCACCACAAAGCTTGTACGGCCGGCCATGAGCTCGTCGAATGCCGCCTGCACCTGCAGCTCGGTGCGGGTATCGATGCTCGAGGTCGCCTCGTCCAGCAGCAAGATAGCCGGGTCGGTGAGCATGACACGCGCGATGCACAGCAGCTGTTTTTGACCCTGGCTAAACGTGCCGCCGTCCTCGCCGATTACCGTATCGTAGCCGCCTGGCAGCTGCACGATAAACTTGTGCGCGTGCGCGCGCTCGGCCGCCTCGATAACCTGCTCGCGCGTGGCATCGGGGCAACCGTACGCGATGTTGTCCGCCACCGTGCCCTCGAACAGCCACGTATCCTGCAGCACCATGCCAAAGGCACGGCGCAGGCTTGCGCGCGTGTAGTCACGCGAGGAGCGGCCATCCACCGCAATGCGACCGGCATCGATATCGTAAAAACGCAGCAGCAAATTGATGAGCGTTGTCTTTCCGCAGCCCGTGGGGCCAACGAGGGCAAAGCGCATGCCAGGCTTAGCCTCGATGCAGATGTCCTGCAGCAGCTTGCGGTCGGGCACGTAGCTAAAGTCCACATGCTCAAAGGCGACCTCGCCCTTCGGGGCGGCGAGCTCAATGGCATCCACAGTGTCGGGCTCCTGCTCGCGCGCATCGAGCAGCGCAAACATGCGGCGCGCCGAGGCGTACGCGGTCTGAATCTGCGTAATGACGTTGGTAACCTCGTTGAACGGCTTGGTGTACTGGTTGGCGTAGGACAGGAAGATCTGCACGCCGCCCACCGTAAGCGCCGCCGGCACACCCGTGATCACGCCCACGCAGCCGATCACGGCGACCACGGCGTAGATGATGTTGTTGATAAAACGCGTGCCGGGGTTGGAGAGCGAACCCATAAACTGCGCGCGCTCACCTGCCGTATAGAGCTCGGCGTTGAGGGCATCAAAGCGCAGCTGCGCGTTGGGGCCATAGGCAAACGCGTCCACGAGCTTCTGCTCGCCTACGTACTCCTCGATATGACCACCGAGCTGCCCTTGAATACGCTGCTGCGCCGTAAAGCTCTTGTTGGAGAGCTTGGCGATGGCGCCGGCCGCAAAGATGGAGAGCGGCGTGACGAGCACCACCACGAGCGTCATAGTCAGGTTGATGGAGAGCATAAACGCGAGCGTGCCAACGATGGTGATAACGCCGGTAAAGAGCTGGGTAAAGCCCTGCAGCAGACCGTCGCCGACCTGGTCGACGTCGTTGACCACGCGGCTCATAAGGTCGCCATGGGCATGGCTGTCGATAAAGCTGAGCGGCATGCGGCTGAGCTTGTCGCTCGCCTCCACGCGCATGTCGCGCACCGTTTCGTAGGACAGGCGGTTGACGCAGTAGCCCTGCAGCCACTGGAAGGCCGACGCTCCCACCACGACGAGCGCGAGTTTGGTAACGAGCGGCAGCAGCGCGTCAAAGTCCACCTGCCCGGTGGCGACGATGAGGTCGATGCCCTCGCCGATGAGGATGGGCGTATAGAGCTGCAAGATCACCGAGATGGCGGCGCTCACAAACGACGCGGCAAACGAGACGCGGTGCGGACGAACGTAATCCATCAGGCGGCGGGTCACCGCGCCCACGGGATAGCGCTCGGGATCGCCGGGCTGGCGCGGACCGTCGCCCAGGTCGTTGAGGCTATCGTTGCCGGACACGTTGGCCGTCATCGTGGCGACCGAACCGGAAGAAGTATACGGATTCATTTAGCAGCCCTCCTTTGCGCAAGTGGATGCGGAGGCCGTCGGGCCGGATGTGGGCGTCGCGCTCCCCTGCTGGCCCTCGAGTTCCTCGCGGCGCAGCTGCGACTGGCAAATCTCGCGATAGAGCTGGCAGGTCGCATACAGCTCGTCGTGCGTGCCCAGGCCCGCGACCGAACCGTGGTCGAGCACGCAGATCATGTCGGCATCGCGCACGGTCGAGACGCGCTGGCTCACAATCACCGTGGTCAGCGGCAGCCCGCCCGCGGCGGCGCCGCGCACGCTGCGCTCGCGAATGGCATGGCGAAGCGCCGCATCGGTCTTAAAGTCGAGCGCCGAGGCGGAATCGTCCATGACCAGAATCTGCGGCGAGCCCACCAGGGCGCGCGCGATGGTCAGGCGCTGGCGCTGGCCACCGCTGAAGTTCTTGCCGCTCGCCTCGACCGGGGCGTCGAGCCCCTGCGGCTTGTTGCGCACGAACTCGCTCGCCTGCGCCATGTCGAGCGCCGCCCAGAGCTCATCGTCGGTCGCTGACTCGTCACGCCAGGTCAGGTTGCTGCGGATGGTGCCGCTCACCAGCGACGCGCGCTGCGGGACGGTCGCGACCACATGGCGCAGCTGGTCGAGCGGCCAGGCGCGCACGTCGGCGCCCATCACGCTCACGCTGCCAGCGCTCGCATCGTACAGGCGCGGGATAAGCGAGACAAGCGTGGACTTACCGCTGCCTGTACCGCCGATAATGCCGAGCGTTTTGCCCAGTGGCAGCTTCAGGGTCACATCGCTCACGGCATTTGCCGCGCCCGCGCCAAACGAAAAGCTCGCATGGTCAAAGCTCAACGCAGGAACGGGAGCGACATTGCCCGGCTCGGGCAGTGCGACCGGCTGGTTGCCCTCATCGGTAATGCTCGGCACGCAATTGAGCACCTCGTTGATACGCGACGCGCTGGCGCTCGACTTGGTAAAGACCACGACCAGGTTGGCGACATACACGATGGAGGTGAGGGTCTGCGTCATGTAGTTGACGAACGCCATGACCTGACCCTGCGTGAGCTCGCCCACGTTGACCTGGATGCCGCCGACCCACAGGATGGCGCACACGCCCAGGTTCATCACAAGAAACGTGACGGGGTTGAGAATCGACGAGAGCTTGCCCACCGCGATGGCAGTATTGGCCTGGTCATCGGCGGCTTGGGCAAAGCGCTCACGCTCGTGATCTTCACGCACAAACGCACGGACCACGCGAGCGCCCGAAAGGCCTTCGCGGCAGATAAGCGCGATGCGGTCGAGCTTTGCCTGCAGCTGCTTGTAGTACGGAATACAGCGCGCCATGACAACCCAGAACACCAGGCCAATGGCGGGCGTGCAAATCAAAAAGATGATGCCGAGCTTAAGGTCGATGGCAAGGGCCGCGACCATGGAGCCCGCCGCCAGGAAGGGCCAGCGGATGAGCATGCGCACGCCCAGCGCCACGGCGAGCTGCACCTGGTTGACGTCGTTGGTAATGCGCGTGATGAGCGACGGCGTGCCAAAACGGTCGAGTTCGGCATAGCTCAGCTTGTTGATGTGCTGGTAGAGCGCGCCGCGAATGTCGGTGCCCATGCCCTGCGAGGTGAGCGCCGCCATCTTTTGGCAGACGAGCGTAAACGAGATGCCGATCACAGCCATGGCGCCAAGTACCATACCGTAGTGGACGACGGCGTTCACGTCGTGTGCGCCGATACCCTTATCAATCATCTGGGCAATCACCAGCGGCGTCAGCAGGTCAAAGATCACTTCGATCAGCTTGCACGCAGGACCAATCACCATATAGCGGCGAAACTTACCGCCAAAACGCCTGAGCAGCTCAATCATGTATAGGCGCTCCCTATCATCATCCACATTCAATTCGAACCATGATAGTACCGCCACCCCAAAAGAAGCGTAAACAACTCGTCATTTCTAATGGGATTCGGTTTCCAAAGAAGCGGAAAGGCACGCGCACGCCCAGCCAGTGTCGGGTCGACCGCTTGGTATACTTACATTAGTGCTACCAAGTTAGTCGCCGACCCTTGAAATGAGGTGCCGAGATGAACGACATTCTCGCAAGAAGAGCAAGACGAGCAACCGTGGGCATCGCCCTTTCCGCGGCACTTGTCGCGGGAATCGCCCCCGCAACGGCGATAGCGGCAGAAACCAGTTCCCCCACCGGTGCAGTTGCCTTGCAGACGGAAGATGCGGCCGCCGCAAAAGAAAAAGCGCATGCAGCCATGCAGGAAGCGCTCAAAAACCTCGAGGCCGCAAAAGTTGCCGCAAGTCCCGAGAAACTTGCGGAAATCGATGATGACATTGCCGCTTTTCAAGAGATCTACGACATGGTGGTGGCGGAAGCCGCCAAACGGAGGGAGCCCCTTCCCGCTATGCAAGCGGACGTCGATGCAGCCCAAGCCAAATACGACGGGGCCATCAACCGGGTAAGCGAGCTCCAAGCAGAATTAGACAAGAAACTTGAGGTGCTTAAGGCACTCGAAGCGCTCGGCGACGAGGAGCTTGTCGAAACTGTTAAACAGCAAATAAAGCAGTTGCGCCAAGAGATCGTAACGGCAAAAGCGCGAGTTGACTTTTGCGAAATGGAGCTCCGCGAGGTCAAGGGCCGCCTCGAAAGGCAGGAAAGACAAGTTAATGACTGTGAACGTGCTGCAGAGAAGTATAAAGCCCATACCGACCAGTTCATAGCCTGGCGAGATGCGCTCCTCGACAATTTGAAAAAAGCGCAAACGGCCTATGACGACGCCTGCAAGGCATACGAAGAGGCAAAGGCCGCGGCAGACAAGGCCACCTCGCCCGAGATAGCGAAACCGACCGAGACAGTGCCTCCCTCCGGCTCAGCGCAACCCGCCGAGGCGACACCGCCCGTTGGCTCACCTGCAACCGGCAAAGACGCCCTACCAAGCTCCACCAAGCAAGCGAACACAAGCAGCGGCAAGCAAGCAGATACGACCGCCGGCAAGCTCGCAAACACGGGCGACACAGCACCGAGCGCAATCGCACTCGCAGGAATCGCCACCGCAGGCCTCGGAATAACCGCCACAGCCACACGCCGCATCAAGAACTCAAAATAGCCGACAGAGCATTCTGCCTTCACCAATCCACAAACCCAGAGACAAAAAGAGGCCCGTTTCCCCACCTAGGGAAACGAGCCTCTTTAACTGCAAAGATTCAAGCAACAGCACCGCCGACTCTTGAACCA
>USBX01000032.1 GCA_900552995.1 uncultured Collinsella sp. | reverse complement strand
TCGTGGGCTCGGAGATGTGTATAAGAGACAGGTGAGCAGCGCCACGGCCGGCGTAGGGATAACGCCGCAGCAATGCGGACGGCCGCCCTCTGCCATAATGCCAGCGGTCAGAGCACTCTCGAGCATGGTACCCGAAAGACGCGTGTCGCGGCCGATGCAGATGTCCGGGCCAAGGAACTTGGTCGCCGCGCGGCCCAGGCGAAACGCGAGGTCGCACGAGAGGTCGGCATTGGCGACGCCACGGACGCCGTCGGTACCGAAGATGTTCTGGGGCATAGGATCGCTCCTTCCCTAGCAGGCGATATGCAACCGCCCACCCTAGTCGAAAAAGAAAAGCGGGACCCGCCGAGCAATCGGCAGGCCCCGCTTGTACATTGTATCTCGTAAGGAGATAAAACCTTAGCGCTTGGAGAACTGGGGAGCGCGGCGGGCCTTCTTGAGGCCGTACTTCTTGCGCTCGACCACGCGAGCATCGCGCGTAAGGAAACCGGCCTTCTTGAGGTCAGCACGGTAGTCGCCAGCGTTCAGAAGAGCGCGGGCGATGCCCAGGCGCAGAGCGCCGGACTGACCGGAGATGCCGCCGCCATCGCACAGAGCGATGACATCGAACTGACCGGCGGTGTCGGTCACCTTGAAGGGAGCAAGGGCGTTCTCAACGAGCTGATGACGGCCGAAATACTGCTCGGCGTCACGCTTGTTGATGGTCACCTTGCCGGTGCCGGGGACGAGACGGACGCGGGCGACGGCGTTCTTACGACGGCCGGTACCCTGGTAGACAACGGTGTTCTCAGCCATCTTTAAGCCTCCAGCTCAATCTTCGTGGGGTTCTGGGCAGCGTGCGGATGCTCGGCACCAGCGTAGACCTTAAGCTTGGTCATCTGGGCACGGCCGAGGGTGGTCTTGGGCAGCATACCGCGAACGGCGCGCTCGATGACCTTCTCCGGGTGCTTCTCCATAGCCTGGCGGAAGCTCTCAGCCTTGAGGCCGCCGTTGTAGCCGCTGTGGCGATAATAGGTCTTCGTGTCGGCCTTGTTACCGGTAAGCTGGACCTTATCGGCGTTGATGACGACAACGAAGTCGCCGCAGTCGCTGTTGGGCGTGAACTGGGGCTTGTTCTTACCGCGCAGGATCATTGCGATCTGGGTGGCAAGACGGCCCAGGACAGCACCATCGGCGTCGACGAGAACCCAGTTGCGCTGGACCTCGCCCTGCTTGGCGTAGTGAGTCGATTTCGAAATCACTTAGACTCCTCCATGTACAGTACGTGTTGTTACAGAGATTCACGGGGCTCTGCAAGTAACCCGTCCATATTACCCCGCTCGCCGCCCGAGTCAACAGGTATTTTGGCTCTGACCAGAGTTTCTGCACATGTCATCCATGGGTCATGACGTCGCGACACTAGCGCTCGACAAATGTCTCGATATCACTCAGTAGGCGCTTTGCCTCCTGGCGGCCCTGAATATACAGGTCGAGGAGCTTTGCCGGATCATGCTCAACGTGACCGACCTCGACCGGCTTTTGCGGAGCAACGACCAGCGCGCGGCCCTCGCGCTCATACTTCCACAGATGCATGCGCTGGATGTTATAGCGGTCGTGGCGCGTCTCGATGGCCTCGAGCAGGTAGGGGTAGTCGGCATAGCGGGCGCGTGCAGCGGGCATAAACTCGTAGGGCTTTTTTTCGTACGAGCGGTCCTGCGTGACAATGACAACCGCGCGGTCGAAGCCCGCCTCCTTCAGTACGTGCTCGATAGGGACCGAATCGGCTACGCCGCCGTCGACGTATTTGTGCCCATCGATCTCGACCGGCGGCGTCACCAGCGGCAGCGACGTCGAGGCGCGCACGGCGTCGAGATCGAGCACGGCGCTTTTGACCGGGAGGTACGCGGCGGTTCCAAAGAGCATGTCCGTCGCGACGGCGTACATCTCGATGGGGCTCGCGTCGAACGTCTCGTTGTCAAAGGGGTCCAGGCGGTCCTGGACATCGTTGAAGATAAAGTCGTAACCCACGATGGAGCCCGTGGACGCAAACGATGCGGCGCCCATGAAGCGGTTGTCGTTGCAGAAAGCCAGGTTGATGCGGTTGGCACGGCCGATCTGGTGCGACTTGTAGTTCACGCCGTTGAGGGCGCCGGCCGATACGCCATATACCGCCGGAATCTCGACGCCGGCCTCCATGAGAACGTCGAGTACGCCTGCGGTAAATTGCCCGCGGAAGCTGCCGCCCTCCAAAACGAGCGCGACCTTGCCGGCGTTCTTTGCCTTATCTTCTGCAGTCATATTGACCTCCTGCGATTGCGTTTTGGCTTTCTTCTACCCAGTTTTGGAATGGAGGGCGCATAGGTTTTGGAGTTGAGAATATGGAGCGGAAAGCGTGTCCCAGTTTGAGGCGGGATTCCGGGATGAACTTTCCGCTTGGACCGCCGTTGGGAAAGCGTGTCCCGTTCTGAGCGCGGATTCCGGGATGGATTTTCCGCCTGGGCCGCCGTTAGGAAAGCGCGTCCCACCCTACGTTGCCGTAGCGTTTGCTTAACGCCCGCGCCCTGCACAGAGTTCGATTCTCCGCGGGTTTGGGGTTCCGTTGATGCGGCGCATGGCCGGCTGAGATTCGATAACATCGCATCCATATTGGGCTGATAGTTTGCGCGGAGAATCCGCGTATTTGCTTCGCAAATACGCACCGGCTTCGGCCGCCTGCCGGCGTCCTCGCCCGCGGGCTAAAAACGCTTACGCGTTTTCTTTACGCTCGCGCCCTGCACAGAGTTCGATTCTCCGCGGTACGGGCTAGAAATGAAAAGGCAGGTAGATACGAATATCTACCTGCCTGTTACTTATGGTGGAGGCGCGGAGAATCGAACTCCGGTCCACGAAAGCCCCCTGATTGGCATCTCCAAGCTCAGTCGCTGGTTTAGTCTCGGACGCTTTGCGCGCAGCGACACGCTCGCAGCATCCCAACCGGTTCGATCTTAGCCTGCGCCATACCGATTACGTGCGCAGGAGCATTCCCCTAACATGACGTCGCACCGGTGTCGGGGAAATCACCGGGTTGACGCGCCGCTATAAATTAAGCAGCGAGAGCCATAGGCTCAAAAGAAGAGTTGTTGTCAATTCAATTTGACGGTACCCCTGTTTAACGAGGCGAGGAGACCTCGGCTTGCTTCCTCTCTCAGAGCTATCGTGTCGAAACCAGTCGCCCCCGAATGTTGGGAAAGTCTGGATGGTATCGGGCCTGCAAACACCCGATAACCGTCGACTTTTCAAGGAACATACGGGGCGAGCCCCGCTTGTGGAGTGTTATCTTACCACGTTCTGAAAGCGGACAGCTGTTCTATGCACGAGCTGTGAAGACCCCAATGTGCGCCGCACTTCGCACTTTTGTTACCGATCGCGTCACGTATATTTTCGCCAAGCAAAATTGACCCGTCGAAAGGACCGTTATGGATACCAAGCAGCAACTCGTCAATGCCCTCGCAGGCCTGGGCTCAACCATTACCGAAGCTATGGATGTCATCGAGGGCTTTGTCCCCTGCGGACATCCCGCCCTCACGGTATCGAACGCACTCGTCGCGCTGGACGTTGACGATGATGCAGCTCTCACTCAGCAGCTTGAGACCGTCGAGGGCTTTATCGACCACGTGAGTGAGAACCGCGGCGTGGCCGCCTACCACGGTATCGAGGTCGAGCTCGCGGGTCCCAAGGCCGATCTGTTCGCAGCAATCCGCGAGGTAGGCGCCCTTATGCAGACCGCAGGCGTCAAGAACACCCAGGTCAACGAGTGGGTCTACCGCAGTCTGGCAGCACTCGACAGCTCCAACGAAAAGGCAGCCGAGCAGCTCGCAGAAAGTCCCACCATCAAGGCCGAGCTTTTGTAAATAGCAGACGCGGGCCCCTTGGCGCATCGTCGTCCAAGAGGCCCGCAAACAGTTCGCGTCAACCGATAGCCGCGCCGCCGCGTTCGGCCAGCGCGAGAATCGGCATCATTTGGCGCGGAGTCTTTGCTGCAAGATCGGCATGTTCGAGCAGCTTTCGATCGTTGGTCACCAAGTAATCGACCTGCGCGCGCTTGCACGCGGCGAGCACCAAGTTGTCCTCGTAATCGCGATGAAGCGCTAAGTATTTGTCGGCCAGCCAAAGGTCCGACGCATCTGCACCCACGGCCGTGGCGTTTTCGGTCATGTTCCGAACAAACGCCAACGCCGCATCGCCAATTGCACGGGCAGATGCCTCGTTGAGCACTCCCCCGCTGGCAAGAACGCTACGCTTCAGCTCGTGTTGGACAACGTACAGCACGTCCTTGGCGATATGCACCGGAAAGAACAACGTTGCGCCCGATTCCGTCGCCCGCCCAATAAACGCACGCGCGGCAAGCGACTCGGCATGGTCGGCGCAAAACGAATCAACCCATACGTTGGCATCCACCATTATTTTGAGGGGAGCCCCGCTCACAGGATCATCCCCTTTTGGCGATAGTGCTCGTCCATGGCTTCGGAATAGATTGTTTCCCAACCGCGATCGTCGGATACGGGCGACGTAGCGATGCCCAGGTCCGCGTAAAGCTGATCTGCCGCCGCCCATGATGCGGCGAACGGAGTATCGGGCGCGACGGTCTGCTGCCGGTCGTCGACGGCCGCAAGCACTTCCTCGCACTGCCCGCCACCCTGCGCGACCTTGGCCACCACCTTTTTGATGAGCTCGGGCAGTGACCCGCCCGAAAGCCGCAGCACCTCCTCGGCACGGTTCTTGACCTGGCGATCTACGCGAACGTTCACCTGCGCCATGCCGCTAACAGCACCCACGTCGATCCCGCTCCCTTCAATTGCTAGCCCTGCTAGCAACACTATATAGAGAAGCTATCACATGGTCAAACGCAAAAGGCCTGCGCCCAGACGACACCAATGCCGTCTGGGCGCAGGCCAGATAACGTGGGCGAACACGTCTGCTAACGCAGGTAAGCCTTCGCGTTGCTCAGGCTGTAGGCAATCGTCGAGCCGTTGTGCAGCAGCGACGACGCTTGCGGGGTAATCGTGCCGGTAATGCCCAGTGCCAAGAGTGCTGAGTTGGTAAGCATCACCTTAGAATAGGAACTCGTCAGACGATCAATGAGGCCCTGGCTCATGCGGCGCAGGCGAACAATCGCCGCGAGGTCCGTATCGGTCAGGATGATGTCGGCGACCTCCTTGGCGATGTCGCTTCCGCCACCCATCGCCAGGCCCACGTCGGCCAAACCGAGCGCCGGCGAATCGTTGACGCCGTCGCCCACCATGGCAACATGGCGCCCCTCGCCCTTAATGCGCTCCACATACGCGTACTTGTCCTCGGGCAGCAGCTCGGCCTTAAACTCGTCGACCCCCGCCTCTCGCGCAATGCGCTCGGCCGTGCGCTCGGAATCGCCCGTGAGCATGACCACGTGCTTGACGCCCAACGCGTGCAGGTCGGCGATGGCCTCGCGGACCCCGGGCTTAAGCGGGTCCTCGATACCGAGCACGCCCACAACGGTGCCGTCGACCGCCAGATACAGCGGCGACAGTCCCTGCATCTGGGACTCAATGCGCTCCTTAATGTCAGACTCGAGCTGCGCGCCCTCATCCTCAAACACAAAGTGCGCGGAACCGATGATGGCGCGACGCTCCTCAATGGACGAGGCAATGCCGTGCGCCACAATATACTCGACCGCAGCGTGACGCTCGCGGTGCTCGAGCCCGCGCTCGCGGGCGGCGTTGACCACGGCACGCGCCACCGGATGCGGGAAATGCTCCTCCAGGCAGGCAGAAAGGCGAAGGACCTCGTCCTCGCTCCAGCCGTCGGTCGTGAGCACGCAAGCTAGGCGCGGCTGGGCCTCGGTCAGCGTACCGGTCTTGTCAAAGACAATGGTATCGGCCTTGGCAAACGACTCAAAGTACTTAGCGCCCTTGACCATAACACCCATCTTGGCAGCATCGCTCATAGCGGTCATGACGGCAACGGAACCCGTGAGCTTGAGTGCGCACGAGTAGTCGACCATCAGTGCCGCCGAGGTCTTGATGAGGCTGCGGGTAGTAAGCGCAACTAGGCCCGCGAGCAGGAAGTTCCACGGGACGATCTTATTGGCAAGGTCCTCCATATGCGACTGGCCCTCGGACTTGAGCGAGTCGGCCGTCTGCACGAGCGAGACGATTGAGCGCAGTTTGGTTTGCGCCGTATTGGCGCGCACGCGCACCAAGATGCTGCCGTCTTCCACGACGGTGCCGGCGAACACGTCGTCGCCCACGCTGCGCTCGACGGCCAGCGGCTCGCCGGTCAGGGTCGCCTGGTTGACCATAGCGCTCCCCTGCTCGACAACACCGTCGATGCAGATGGACATGCCAGTGCGCACGGCGACCAAGTCGCCGGGCTCGAGCTCGGTCGCGGCAACGCTTACCTCGGTGTCGCCGACGACCTTTTGCGCCTTGTCGGGCACATCGAGCAGCGAGTTGATGAGCTCGTTTTCGCTCATGGCGCGGGTGTAGTCCTCGAGCAGCTCGCCCACGTTGAGCAGGAACATCGTCTGGCCCGCGGTGTCGACATCACGCTTGACGAACGAAATGCCGATGGCCGAAGCGTCGAGCACGGGAACGGTCAGGCGCGGCTGCGCGAGCTCATGAAGGGCAGCGCGCAAAAATGCCATGTAACCGGCCACGACAAACACCGCACGCAGGGGCGTGGGCAAAAACCAGCGACGTGCGTAATGGGCACCGATAAGTGTGGCAAGATCCATGACGAGCTTGTGCTTGCGTGGCTCAAGCTGCATCACGTAGCCTGTCTTTGCGTCGGCAATGGCCTGAGCGTCGAGCGCACCGACGGCGGCCAGCACGGCATCGCGGCGCGACTCGTCGTATTCGAGCGCCATCTGGCCAATACGGCCGTAGACGCGCACCTTGCGCACACCATCGATTTCGCCACTGAGCTTTAGAAGTGCATCGAGATCGCTCTCTGGCACAGGACCCGCCAATTGAAGACGGGTCCTGCCGGGGATCTCGCTGATAATCGAGAATCTCATAGTTTGTGCCTGGGAGCGTTACTCGGCTGCCTCGTCAGCAGCGGCCTCGCTCTGGGTGATGTAAGCAGCCTCGGCAACCATGTCGTCGACATTAGCCTTGGCCTGCTCGACCATGTCTTGGTAGCCGTTCTTGATGCGCATACCGCACGCAATACCCTGCACGCAGGCATTCTTGACCGGAGCGCTGGTAAGCAGCTTGATGCCGGCCGTGCCAAGCAGAAAACCGCCACCGACAAGCAGGGTATTGAACGTCGACTTCTTCATGTTGCTTCTCCCTTTTGCCGCATTGGACGCGGCATGGTGCTTCAGCACCCGAGTAAACAAGTTTGCTCGAGCACGCTTTTGAAATATCTCAATTTTATCTAACTATCTAGGTCAGCCATGGCTAACCTTTTGAAAATTAACGATGCGGAGTAACCGATTGTCAATGTGACAAAGGGACTGTCCCTTTGCCCCTTCTTACAGCTGCCAGGCAGCGGCTTCCTTTTGCAGCGCGACCATGCGGGCGAATTCTCCGCCCGCTGCCTTGAGTTGTGCCGGGGCGCCCTGCTCGGCTACCACGCCATCCTTGAGCACAACGATCTTGTCGGCATTTTCCACCGTGCGCATACGGTGGGCGATCACGATAACCGTCTTGCCCGCGAGCAGGCGGGAGAGCGCCTGCTGCACCACGGTCTCGTTCTCTACATCCAAGCTCGCTGTCGCCTCGTCCAGCAACACGATCGGCGCGTCTTTGAGCAGCGCACGGGCGATAGAGATGCGCTGGCGCTCGCCGCCGGAGAGCTTAGACCCGTTCTCGCCGATCATGGTGTCGTAGCCCTGCGGCATGTGGCTTACAAACTCGTCGCAGTTGGCGGCACGCGCGGCGGCAAGCACTTCCTCATCGGTGGCATCGCGACGGCCAAGGCGGATGTTTCCCATCACCGTGTCGTCAAAGAGCAGCACGTCTTGGAACACAATGGCGTAGTCGCGCAGCAGCACCTCGGGATCCACGCTCGCAACATCCACGCCGCCCACGGTGACCGTGCCTTCGGTGGCGTCCCAAAAGCGCGCGGCCAGGCGGCTCACCGTGGACTTACCGGAGCCCGAAGGACCGACCAGTGCCGTGACCTCGCCTTCCTTGGCGGTAAAGCTCACATCGGTAAGAACTTTCTCGCCGGCGCGGCCGTCCTCGCCCGCACCATAGCCAAATGCCACGTGATCGAACACCACATCGTGGCCTACGGGCTCAAACCTGTCTCTTATACACATCTCCGAGCCCACGAGACACTCGCTAATCTCGT
>USBX01000031.1 GCA_900552995.1 uncultured Collinsella sp. | reverse complement strand
TACACGAGCCTTATCGTCGGTAGCGTCAGATGTGTATAAGAGACAGCCGTCCAGGCGCTCGTCAAAGTGTTCGAGCAAATCGCGCAGGAACAGATAGAAATCAACGCCCGAAAGCTGCTCGCACACCACGGCCGAAGGCGAGCTGTAGCTCATCGCGCGACCGAGTGCCGCCGAGTGACCGTTGTTGATAAACCCCTGCTCAAGCCCAATGCGAATCTGTGTGAGCACGTCGCGGACGCGGTCGGCGTCGGCATCCGCCAGCAGCGTGTTCGACCACACCTCGCGCGGCAGGCTCGCCAGCGCATTGATCTTCTCGGACAGGGCGCCGGCGCTCACCAGCAGGTAGGGGTGCACGCCGTCCACGTCGGGTTGGGTCATGACCTCGGTCGTAAAGCTCAAAAAGCCCAGCTTGCCGGCGAGCAAGTTGTCGAGTTCCTCGGCCGAGTGCTCGCTCGTGGGCAGCTGTTTGAGCAGGCGGCAGAGCAGCGTCACATAGGGCAGGTCCTCAAACGCGACGCAGCTCAGGTCGAAATACTGCATGGCGTAGGCCAGACGGTTGGTGGGGATGCCGTGGCGCAGGCAGGGGATGGGTGCGGTCGTGTCTACGACGAGCGGCGGCTCGGGGCGCGCCTCGCCAATGTCGGACACGCGCAGGCGCGGCAGCGTGGCCATGGCCTCGGGCGTGTCTTCCGCCTCCTGCGCGGCACGCAGCGCGGCCGTGCGCTCGACCACGTCGGCCAGCTCGGCATCGGTCATGGCGTCGCGCTTGGCTGCCAGCTCGGCGGCCTCGGCACCCTCCGAACCCTCGGCGGCGTCCACCGGCACCAGCTCGACCAGTGCCATGTGATCGTTTTCCAGCACCAACTCGCGCAGCAGGTCCTCAAAATAGCTGCCGTCCAGCTCACTGCGCAGCTCCTCGTACACCGGGCCGTACTTGAGCGCCAGCGTCGCGGCGTCGTCATCGTAGAGCCACGTGCTCAGCGCGTCGCACGCAATGGCCACGCCGTCGGCGATACCGTAGTCGCGCTGGCGCAGGTCGTATTCGTTGCTGCTGATGATGGCTTCCAGGCGCTCGCGTGGAACACCATGCTCGCATAGGTCGCGGCAGGCGTCCTGGAACACGCGGCGCAGCTCGCGCGCCACGCCGGGCTGCGCGTTTTGCAGCATGATGAGCTCGTAGGGCTGCAGGCTCTCGGCCGCGGTGTAGCTCACCACGTTGCCGCCCAGGCCGGCGGCCAAAATGGCCTTCTTAACCGGCGCTTCGTTGGAGCCCAGCAGTGCCTCAAACAGGATGTCCGCCGCGATCGTGCGCTTGCGATCGAGCGCACGGCCCAGCACAAGGCCCAGGCCCACCAGGGCGTTCTCGGGCGTGGTAGCCATCTCGACGCGCTTGTACTCGCAGGTCACGGGCGCCTGCACGCCCAACGGATTGGGCGCCAGCGTGGACGGGTCCTCGCCGGCGGTGACGGCAGCGTCCATGCGGCGGCTCGCGGCACTCGGCTGCGACAGATAGCGCTCGTCCAAAAAGGCCAGTGCGCGGTCCACGTCCAGGTCGCCGTAGAGCGTGATGTAGGAGTTGGAGGGATTGTAGTGTCGCGCGTGCGTGTCCAGGAACTGCTCGTAGGTGAGCGCGGGAATCGCGCGCGGGTCGCCGCCGCTCTCGTGCGCATAGGCGGTGTCGGGATAGAGCGCGGCGTTGACGGCATCGTCCAGCACGCTCATGGGGTCGGACAGCGCGCCCTTCATCTCGTTGAACACCACGCCGTTATAACGCAGCGTGCCCTCGTACAGGCTCGCGGCGCTGCTGTCGCCGTCGCCCTCCGGCAGGTCCAGTTCGTAGTGCCAGCCCTCCTGCTCAAAAATGGTGGGCTTGGTATAGATGGCCGGGTTGAACACCGCGTCCAGGTACACGTCCATCAGGTTGTACAGATCCTGCTCGTTGGTGGTGGCAACGGGGTAGATGGTCTTGTCGGGGTAGGTCATGGCGTTGAGGAACGTCTGCATGGAGCTCTTGATCAGGTCCACGAACGGCTCCTTGACGGGAAACTTGGCCGATCCGCACAGCACCGAGTGCTCAAGAATATGGAACACGCCGGTGGAATCGGCCGGCGGCGTCTTAAAGCCAATGGCAAAGGCCTTGTTCTCGTCGTCGCATGACAGATACAGCAGGCGAGCGCCCGAGGCGGTGTGGCGCAGCACGTAGGCGTCCGAGTCGAGTTCGGGCACGGTCTCGCAGCGCTCGACGGCAAAGCCGTGGCAGGTGGTACCGGGCATCAGCAACGCGGCAGCAGCGGCGCGCGGGTCGGTTGAGGTGGTGGGCATATGCAGTCTCCTTTGACGCCCCAGCGGGGGCGAATCGAGTCGAATCCTCGAGAGTATACCCATATGGGGCCGCGGCTCTGCGGCGAACTGGAGACGATGCCAGCGGATTGGGCATAGGCCCCGCGTGCCCGCCGAATGAGCGTGGAAAATTGGACACTCTCGATATCCGACCGTCCGAAAATCCTCGCTCGTCCATCACTCGCGTATCTCTCGTCTCTCATTCGTCTCTAATATGAGAGATGACAGGAAGATGAGAGAAAAATATGAGAGATAACTGAGCAGCAAAGAGACAGGTAATCATGGTATTGTCTCAATACCGATTGTTCTACCAGCAAAAATATGTATAAATGAAGCAAATGGTAGACATTCCATCTCTATCTATCTCTTATCTCTAAGCCGAGAGATAGAGAGATAAATGAGAGATAATTACGAGAGATAACTGAGAGACGAGGGAAATCTATCCGCGGCATTCTCCGCGGGACCGAGCGAAAGGACGTGCAGATGAACGAAAACGAGCTGACCGGTCTGCTTGAGTCTTTAAGGCGTATGGGCTCGGATGATCTTAACGTCGAAGTGAAGGAGAGCGCCACGACGCTTTCCCGCGACGTGTGGGAAACGGTGAGCGCATTCGCGAACACTGCCGGCGGAACCATCGTGCTCGGAGTGAGTGAGCGCGCAGGTTTTGTCCCGGTTGAGAACTTCGAGACCGAGAAAGTGCTCAACCAATTTGTGGCAGGCATGGGTGATGCGGGAGGTCGAGGAAAGCTGGCCAATCCGCCCAAGTACACGATCGAGCGAGTGGAGCTTCAGGGCGCCATCGTTCTCGTCATTACCATTGAGGAGCTCGATCCGTCGAGCAAGCCCTGCTATGTCATAGAGCGGGGCGCCCAGGGCGGCAGCTACAAGCGCATCGATGACAAAGATGTGCCGCTTTCATCGACCGAAGTCCTGTCCTTGTCGTCGTATGAACGAACGAGCCCCAGTGATCGCGATGCAGTGCCGGGCGCGGGCGTGGGCGACCTCGACGAGGCCCTGATTGACCGCACGATAGAGCGTGCTTTCTCGCTGACGCCCCGAGCTATGCGCGGCGCGACGGACAAGAAAACAAAGCTGGAGCGCCTGAGTTTCCTCGACTCCCAGGGTAATGTGACTAAGGCCGGGCTCCTGGCTGCGGGCACCTACCCTCAGCAGTTTTATCCCAAGCTCTTTATCGATGTGGCGGTCCATGCCGGAACGCAGAAGGGCGCCGCGGGTTCGTTGAGGTTCATGGACCGCACAATCTGTGAGGGAACGTCGGGCGAGATGATCTCGGATGCTGTCGTGGCCGTCGCCAAGAATTTGCGGCGAACCTCGACCGTCCAAGGCGTCTCGCGTGTCGACTCGCTGGAGATTCCCGAGGAGGTTCTGCGCGAGGCAATCGCCAACGCCGTAATCCATCGAGAATACGGGGATCGGTTCTGTGGACAATCGATTGCCGTCGACGTCTTTGACGATCGTGTCGAGGTGACGAATCCTGGCGGCCTTTACGGGGGAAAGACTCGCGAGAACTTGTTTGACGGCAGCTCCCGATGCCGTAACGCGACGCTCGTGAAACTCATGTCGATTGTCCCGCTGCCGGATGGCGCAGGTTCGCCGGCTGAGGGCAATGGCTCGGGCATCCCGATGATGATCGATGCCATGCGCGCGCATGGTCTGGCCGAGCCCCTGTTCTGCCCGGGGTTCGATCGGTTCAAGGTCGTACTTTACCGTTCAAAGATCGAGCCGGTCGATCATGGCGGGGGCTTAATTGTGACGGCACTCAAACACTACGGCGAGCTGGGGACGCGTGAGCTGGCAGAACGCACGGGGCTTACAATTTCCCAGGTTAGGTCGCGCGTCAACGCGCTCATTGCTCAAGGCGAGCTTGAGCCCACGGCGCCGGCGACGAGCCGCAACCGCAAGTATCGACTGTCGGAGCGCGTGGGATAGATGCGTTAGTGGACGAGGCGACCCAATAATCGACCCTCGATTGGCGTCCATTAAGGTAAAGCGGTTGTTGTCCAGTCGACGGTGATGCTAAAGACTCGGCTTACGCCGGCATGGCCCCGAACCCGTCTATCAAGAACAGCCTAAGAACCAGCTTGATGGCATTTCCCGGTTTGACTTCGGCCGTGCCAAAGACGTGGCGCTCGGCGAGCTCGCTGCAGTATGCATAGATGTCGCGGATAAGGTCCGCGCCCGAAAGCGTAAACATGTAGCCTGCGTCCGAAAGCGCATTGGGCGCGGCGGGCAACTTGGCCATGTGGCAGAACGTTTGCAGGTCGGGCGCCATAGCGTCCTGGTAGCCAAGATGGTTGCCGTCTTCTTGTGCGGCGAGTTCCAGCTGGTGTACTCGATCCAGCGCCACTGCCAGCACAAAGCTCGGCGTAGGCGCATTGACGTCCTGAGTGGTCGCCACAAGCCTGCCCGCCGCCTGCGTGACAAGCCAGGCGACCTCGCGCTGGCAACGCACGGCCTTGCGCGTAACCGGCTTGATGGACGAAGAAGAAACGCTCCCCTTAGGCGGATTCGAAACAGCCACAAGAACCTCCCATGAACAATCCGGCCCAACAAGCCCGGATGAAACACGTGCTACATCAGTATACAGGGAAGTGGGGTAGCGGGGTACAAGCGCGCCAGCGGCAAACCGAGAGCATCAACGATGTGCCGATCGCGGAATGAGATCTCGTAATAATTGACTCTCGGCCATATTATTGAGGGGCATGACTCGCGTTCGTATGGTTGTAGGTGCTGGCGATGAACGACATTGACCTTGCTGTTCCGTTGATGGATGGACCAAGCTATGACCGCGCCTGCAGTCTCGTGCCTTCCGAATACGTTGAGGCATGGGAGTGGTTTCTGGATGAGGAACAGCGCGGCGGCGTTTGGACCAGCCTTCCGCACCACACCAAGGAAGATGGCCCTCAGTATCAGTATCGTTTGAGAATTGGCTCGGACTTCTTTCCCGTAACGCGGGATTCAGGGATCTTCTGGCCGGGCCAGGATCGGGTGAAGCAAGATCCCAATAAGATCTTTGCGCTTTCGGTCCATAACTCTAAAAAGAGCTTCTACACCGATGTGCCTCCGCTCTATTTGGACGATGGTACGTGGGTCATTAAGTACTCGGTTCAAGCGCCGGGTACCGTTGGTTTTCGAGACCAGAATTACAACCGTAAAATGCTCAACTGCATGGAATGTGGCGTTCCGGTCGGAGTCATATTTGCAACCGAGGTGGGCTATAAGGTGCTCGGCCTTGCGTTTGTTGAGCGGTTCGAGCCCGAAAACGGATGGTTTGGACCCAATACGGTGTTTCTTGAGGCCCATCGCATCGAGTTCGATCGCTCGGAAAAGAAGCGTGAAAAGGTGAGGCTTTTACCGTATTAGCGTATTAGAATTTGGCATTCTTTGACGATCGTGTCGTTTGATCGGATCGCGTGGCAATGCAATCTCACGCGCACTTGCTGGTGCATGCTCTTCCTGGTTTGAATAACGGGAAGGGAGCGAGCGTGAGCTGGCGAGGCGATGTCGTGATGGGGAAGTACGGAAAGCTGCCGCGTGCCCTTATCGACAACAACATGTTTCCGGGCATAGAAGTTGATTACGGGTCGTTTGCTGTCGCCTGTCCTTGCTGCGGCTCGCAAATACCGTGTCTCGACATTCGGTTCATCGATGCACGTGACAGACTCAGCGACGAAGTGAGGAAACGTATGGGCGTTCATATGCCGGTGTATCCGGAGAAATGCCCTGTTTGTGGCCTCGATATCGTGTACGACGCCGGCGACGAGGGATAGGTGATGCGGAGGAGTTGGCTGTGAGTGTCTTTTGCCTCTACAAATAAATCCCCTCACCGAGTTGCCTGTGGAACTCGGCGTGATGGTCGCGTGCCCAGGTAAAGAGCGCCTGGTCAAAGTCGGTACGCGCGGCCGGGACGCCAAAGACGCCGGCAACTTCGACGCGTATAAACTCCAGTGCCGGCAGCTTGTTGATGGCAGTGAGGGCAAACGGGGACGAGGGCTCCTCGAACAGATAGCGGCTGCCTTGCAGCGCGTCGCAACTGGTGCACGTGTTGCCGAGCGACGGGGCTTTGGAGGCTCGCGCGCCTACGGGCTTGTAGCCGCAGCGCTTATGAAGGTAGTCGCGGATCTCGCCCGGCACGCAGCCAAGAGCGGGCACGATGGCGAGTGCGTTGGCGTTGGCCGTGTCGATGGCAATGTGCCCGGATTCGTTGGGCGCGTGCGCGATGGCGATGCTCTCGTCGCTATCGGTTCGATAGGGAATGCCGAAGGCCGCGACCGAGGTCTCTTTGTGACACTTCCAGCATTCGCGCTTGCCCAGTACTAGATATATATACGGCGCAGAGGGGTCGGATCGGTCAATACCGGGCAGCCACTCGGCAAAGGGCTCGGGGTTGACGCCGCTGGGTACATACCAGATCTTCTTGGTCCGGTCCCATTTGGCGCCCAACGCCTTGGCTTCTTCTTTGTGCGAAAAGGGAACATCGAGCTCGGTGCGCATGGTGGCTCCTTGGTGCTGCAGGTGCAAGTGGCTCAAGGATACCGCAGGGCGCAGACATCGCGGCGTTTTGCTGAGAAGTTGCGGTGCGGACTGATTGGTTATGCCGATGGATAGACCGGCAAGTAGATGGTCGGCTTTTGGCCAGTTGGGCGTTTGGAGCAGCTTGCGGCGCAGTTTTGTGCCTGGCTATTGTTGATGTTGGGGTATTGAGTTTGTTTGGCCGCCATTCGTCAGGTGAATTGATGTTACGTTGCGATGACGGTTGGAGCTGCCGGCGGATTTGGCGACATAAAACAAAACAGCCCAGAGGACATAGCCTCTGAGCTGCGAACATTTGGTGGGCGTTAGAAGATTTGAACTTCTGACCTCTTCCGTGTCAGGGAAGCGCTCTCCCCCTGAGCTAAACGCCCGATCAAGGGTGCGCAAGCGCGCAAGGGATAATATAACGGAGCCTGAACTCGGTGGCAAGAACATTTTTAAAAATCGCTTACATTGTGGAATTCGGGGGCTTTGCCATATCCATTTCAAAAGAGCCTGCTGCCGCGATTTGGCTGTCGCATAATGCAAGGCCATTGCGGTATCGAGCTATGGAAAGACGCCTGCGGAATTGTCCTACCGATAAGCGGACAAGCCTCCAGCTGGTGACTTCGCCGTGGTAAGGTAAGCCGAATTGTTTCCAGGCTGTTTCGGGGGAGTGGAATGAGCAAAGAGTGTGTCGAGCAGGTCGAAGGCGCAGGGGCTTCGGTGCCGATGACCGATATATCGAACATTGATGTGCCCGAGGGCATCGACGAGCTCAGCCGTAGCACCCGCCGCGCCTGGCGCGAGCGCCTTAACGATGCGTCGTCGCGCAAGATGATCACGGGCGTCTTGGCTACGCTGGTGGGCGGTTCGTTTTGGGGCTTCTCGGGCACCAGCGCGAGCTTTCTGTTCGATATCTACCACGTCGACACCTTATGGCTTATGAGCGTGCGTCAGATTCTCGCCGGTCTACTCTTTATGGCCGTGGTTGTTACGCGCGACCGCGAGCGCCTGATTAAGCTCTGGACCACACCCGCCGATCGCAAGCAGCTGCTGCTCTTTACCGCCTTTGGCCTGCTGTTCAACCAGTTTTGCTATCTTTCGGCCGTGCGCCTGACGAACGCCGGAACCGCGACGGTGCTCCAGTGCCTGCAGCTCGTTATCATCATGGGCTACGCCTGCGTGACCGATCGCCGCATGCCGCGTACTCGCGAAGTCATCGGCATTGGCCTGGCTCTGGGTGGAACCTTTTTAATTGCCACCGGCGGCGACCCTACCAGCCTGAATATCTCGCCGCTTGGCCTGGCAGCAGGTCTTATGTGTGCGGTCAGCGCCGCGTGTATGGCGGTGATTCCCGCCAAGATCCTGCCCGAATACGGTAGCCCCATCGTCACGGGCTCGGCAATGCTCACGGCGGGCGTGGTCTCATGTGTCTTCGTGCGGCCCTGGGCGCATATGCCGTCGCTCGACGC